>LKNH01000078.1 GCA_001564135.1 Halobacteriaceae archaeon Tc-Br11_E2g27
AATGGTTGGGACGACAACGAGTGCTGGCCCGGCGACAGCTTCGATAGCAGCGAGGCCGATGACCGTCTTGCCACTCCCTGTCGGGAGTTCGATGACACCGCGTCTGCCCTGGGTAGTCCACGTATCGAGTGCATCCTGTTGATACGGTCGGAGTCGGTATGGTGAGGAAAGCGAGAGCGATTCCCAGTCAGCGACCGCATCCTCAACATGATAGCTCCCGTTGTCGAGGGCCTGTCGAACGTCTTCGTACCGAAACGCGGGAGTCCGGGCGCTCTCCGAGCGCGGGTCGAACGACAGGTCGGGACAGTCAAGCGTCGCCACCAACTGCTCCGGGTCAGCGGCGTCCACCCGAACCGTTCCATTGTCGTAGCTGAGCGAGACCGCTGTCACAGGGATGACTCCGCCCGCCGACCATATGATTGCTCCGGCGAGGGACTCTTGCTATGTGACCGCTCTCACGGGACTCACTGCTGTACCGAAACGGATGTTGGGGCTGTCGACTGTGGCGTCACCAGCCGGGTAATAGCCTCACAGATACGCTCGCTCGCCCGACGTGCACCCGGAATATTCGGTGCGTACGGTCCGACCGTTCCGCGTGCGAGCGCACCCGTGACAAACAACCGCGACTCGCTGCCATCGGCATACTCCCAGGCGAGTGTCTCATCGCCGAGCAACGGCATCCCGTCTGCGCCACGGGCCAGTCCGAGGTCCGTCTCGAGTTGGTCGACGAATGGGTGGTCGAAGATATTCTCAAACCCGGTTGCGAGCACTGCTCGCTCTGCGTGTAGCGTCCGACCCCGTTCAAGCGTGATGGAAAGTGGCGGGTCATCCGCGTTGGAGTCGTCATCAGTGGTTGTCGCCGATTCAACCGTTCCCTGTTCGATTTCGAGCCTTCCCTCGTCGATGTGTTCTCGGAGCGGTTCGTACAGGGCTGGTGGGACGGAGGCGTCGTACCGGGCATCGTCGACGACAGAGAGCCGTTCGGCCGACCCCGGAGGATGACAGTGGAGTTCCGATTCGATATGCGACCAGTTGAGCCATGGCGGGTCTGCCTCTGCTGTTTCCCACGTCAGCGGATGGCGCGTGAGCAAGGTCACGAGATGGTCTGTTGCGAGTGCACAGGCCAGTTGCACCCCCGTAATGCCGCCGCCGACGACGATGGTGTGGTCGTCGGTTGCGTGCTCGTCGGTTGCGTCGTCGTCACTGCCGGCATCCGTTTCGGGTAGTATCCCGTTCTTTTCGTCCTCCCAAACGTGGGATACGGGGGCATCGGCAGGGAGAGTCGTTGTCCACTCGGGATACGTATATCGGCCACCGTGGCCGATTGCGAGAACGCAGGTTGCTGCCTGGAGGTCGTCGTCAGTCGTCTCAACCGTAAATCCCCCATCCTGCCGAGGCTGGATGCACTTGACGGTCGCCTGAATATGTTTCTCCGAGAGCCCTGACCGCTCAATAACGTGCTCCGCGTGGTCCAGAAAGAGCGAAAGCGTCGGCCGTTCGGGATAATCGACGGTAGGGACGAGCTCGTCCTCTCGGTCCTCGCCTCCGGCGAAATGTTCGAGTTGAAACGGCTCGCCGCCGAGATGGTTCACGAATGAGGAGCGGAGTGCCGTCATCCCACACGCTCGGGCTTTCGTTCTGAACGAATCCAGTAGTCGCGGGTTCGGGTCCACAATCCCAATACGCGTCCCTGAATCCCGCTGAGTGAGTTCTCTGGCAATATACGTCCCGTGGATACCGCCTCCAATCACGAGACAGTCATAAGATGGTGGCTGCGTGCGCATCGTCGATACACTCACTCACCGCCGAGAGTTATTAACTATTTTGTTTAAGATAATAAGTTTGATTAGGAAGTGTTGTTTTGTTAGTAACGTATGAGCGAGAACTCGATTCCCGTGACAGTACTCTCCGGTACACTCGGTGCGGGAAAGACGACCACATTGAACCAGTTGCTTCGGGAAAGCGGAGACAACGAATACGCCGTCCTCGTCAACGATATGGGCGAGGTAAACGTCGACGCAGAGCTTGTTGCCGAATCCTCCGATATTTCCGCGGAGGAAGAGGAGTTAGTTGAACTTTCCAACGGCTGTATCTGCTGTGAGCTCCGTGGCGACCTGCTCGATGCCATCGGCGCACTCACTCAGGAGCGGACGTTCGACGCCATCATCGTCGAATCGACAGGCGTCGCGGAACCGTTACCTGTCGCACAAACCCTGACGATGGGCTTCGACCAGTCGGACCTCGACCCGACGGAGTTCTACGAAGAAACCGGTATCGAACCGCTTGAGGGCTGTCATCTGGATACGACCGTCACTGTCGTCGATGCCCACCAGTTCCACGAAGCGATGCAATCCGATGAGGTACTTGATGACGACGGCACCGACAAGCACCTTGGCGACCTGCTGGTCGAGCAGGTGGAGTTCTGTGACGTGCTCCTGTTGAACAAATGCGACCTCGTGAGCGAGGAGACGCTCGCCGAAATCGAGGAAACGCTGTCGGTACTCCAGCCACGTGCCGAGTTGATTCGAACGACTCACGGCGAAGTCACTCCAGATGAGATTATCGACACCGGTCGGTTTGATTTCGAGGAAGCCAGCCAATCGGCTGGCTGGATGCAAGAGTTACAGGAGCCACACCAGTCGGCAGAGGAAGAACACGGCGTCACCTCCTTCGTCTTTGATTCACGCCGACCGTTCCACCCCGAACGATTTGCCGAATTTCTCGATTCGTTCCCCGAAAGCGTCGTCCGCTCGAAAGGACATTTCTGGCTCGCCGGCCGTGGCGACCAGGCATTGATGCTTCACGTTGCTGGCCAGTCGATTCGTGTCGCCCCCGCTGGCATGTGGCTTGCGGCCCTCCCCCCGGAAGAACGTGAAGAACAGCTAGCGGAACACCCCGAAATTGACGAGATGTGGCACGAGGAGTGGGGAGACCGGAGCAACCAGCTCGTCCTTATTGGGACTGACCTCGACCACGAGGAACTGCGGTCACAGCTCGATGACTGTCTCCTCTCCGACGAGGAACTCGATGCCGACTGGGAGCAGTTTGACGACCGCTTCCCGACGTTCGAACAGCCAGACCCGGATGAAGAACCTGACCCAGCCGATGCCGATTCCCAGGAAGAAATCGGCCTTGCAGATTAATTACGACCTATGTCAACACAGTTCCAAACCGTTGTAAAAAAGAATGTCTCGCTACAGCACCGCCACGACGCCATCGATGACCTCATCGAACGCGGCGACCGAACGAACCTCTCCGTCCTCGTCCAGTGTGGCGGGCTTTCCGGCGAACTCCGCCGTCACGCGCTGGAGGGGCTTGGGCAGTGTCGGGCGTCTGAGCAGTTGGAACAGCTTGCGACCGACCCTGCAATCGAGCCGTCGCTCCAGCGGCGGGCGGAGGAGCTGTCCTGACCATGACTGCAAACGATGAATCGTCCGGACCCGATTCGCGCACGCGAATGACCGAGGAATGCTGGGCAACCGGTAGAGAGCAGGCCCTGATTGGGAAATACGACATCTGGCTCTGTCGACAGGCCTTTCGCGAGCACGCCCGCGAGATGGGCTTTCGAAAATACAGTTGAACAGCCCCCTCAATCCGAGGGTTGTTCGGGGTGAGCACCGTTCAGGCGGCTGGCCGCCCACGGACAGAGTGGGTCAGTGCCGAAGGGGTTCCCCTGTGCTGCGTAGGCGCGAGAGCGTGAGCCGCCACAGTCGTCTGTCATCGGGCAGGCACCGCACGGCCCGGAGAAGGAGTTGCGGTCACGCAACCGCTGCATGAGGTCGGCATTCTGATACAGTTCGGGAAGCGGGGTTTCCCGAACGTTTCCGGCGCTTTTTCCGAGGAATCCTGATGGTCTTACTTCGCCAGTGTGGCTGACGAAGACAAAGCCGTTTCCGGCACCTGTTGAACCGACTGGCCGGCCTGCGGACCCTTGCTCGCGCTGGACTTCCTGTGCAACTCGCCGGTAGAACGGTGCTTCGACAGTAATGACACGGTAGGGTGCTGACTGGCTGCGTCGGTAGAGCCATTTCATCAACTCCCGTGCCTCGTTGGGTGATAGCTGTTGGAGTTCTTCGCCACGGCCGACGGGAACCAGGAAAAAGACCTCCCACATCGCTGCATCGAGTTCCTCGACAATATCAGCAATTTTGGGGAGGTCATCGACTGTCTGGGCGGTGACTGTCGTGTTAATCTGAATCGAAAGACCGAGTTCACGCGCCCAGCGAGCAGCCTCCATCGTTTTTTGATACGTTCCATTCTCTCCGCGGAAGCCATCGTGAGATTGTGGGGTTGCACCGTCCAGACTGAGAGCAACGCGGCCAACACCAATCTCTGCAAACCGCTCCAGCGTCTCCCGGTCGAGGAGGGGCGTTGTCGCCGGTGTAATTGACGGTGTGACACCCACATCGACGGCTCCCTCCAATAGTTCAAAAATATCCGGGCGTTTCAGCGGGTCGCCACCGGAAAGGACCATAAACGGCTCCGGGGAGAACTCGGCCACCTGTTCGAAGAGTTCGATTCCCTCCTCCGTGGTGAGTTCGTCTGCGGACCGCTCCGGGTCAGCCTCGGCCCGGCAGTGGTCACAGGCGAGATCACAGGCCTGTGTTACTTCCCATGTCACGACGAGCGGTGACTTGCTATAATCGCGTCCATGTGGGTGGCTTCGCTCGCCGGTGTCTGTTGATGAGGAGTCACTGTGCGGGTGGCTACCGCCACTGTGTGGATGTCCCCCCGAACCATTCGGGTGACCACCGGACCGATGCGGATGGCCGCCAGTTTCACCGCCGCCTCCGGTACTGTCTGCAGACTGACCGTGATTCATTATCTTAAGACATGTGTTCTATCCAAAAGAGCGCCGACCCGCGATATCGTGACAGGTTTAAAAACGACGGCGGACGCTCTCGGCGTGCGCTTCGAGCCCTTCCGCCTCAGCAAGTGTGGTGATTGTCTCGCTGATAGCCGCAAGCGAGTCTTCGTCGAGTCGCTGCACCGTCGAGGAACGCATGAACTGGTCGACCGAGAGACCGCCGACGCGGTGTGCGCCGCCGCCGGTTGGAAGGACGTGATTCGGTCCACTGGCGTAATCGCCCGCAGCGACGGGGCTGTAGGGGCCAAGAAAGACCGAGCCAGCGCTGTCGATGCGGTCGAGGAGTGCGTCGTCATCCTCTGCGATGATACTCAGGTGTTCTGCAGCATACTCGTCGGCGAAGAGCGCTGCCTCGCTCATTGAGCGGGCGAGAAAGACGCCGCTTGCTTCGTTTTCCATCGCCTCACGGATGATTTCCTCCCGTTCGCGTTCTTCAGCCTGCTCGTCAATTTCGGCAAGGACGGCCTTAGCCAGTTCCTCGCTGGCTGTGACGAGTGCAGAGGCTGAGTCCGTATCGTGTTCAGCCTGTGCCACGATATCCGACGCAACGAGTTCGGGATCGGCTGTCTCGTCGGCCACAGTGAGCAGTTCGCTCGGCCCGGCGAGGAAATCAATCTCGACGTCACCCTGTACCTCCGCTTTGGCGGCAGTCACCCATCGGTTGCCGGGGCCGACGACGACATCACAGGCTGGGACCGTTTCCGTTCCGTAGGCGAGCGCGCCGATTGCCTGTGCGCCGCCGACCTGATAGACCGAATCAGCGCCGGCAACGTGAACTGCAGCGAGCGTCGCCGGGGAGATGTTGTCCGCTGGTGGCGTTGCAACGGCAACGTGGTTGACACCCGCAACGACTGCGGGAATTACGCCCATCAGCGCGCTCGATGGGTAGGCTGCCGTTCCGCCGGGTGCGTAGACGCCAGCGGTATCCAGGGGTCGGAAGCGTCGACCCAGTTCCCTTCCGTCGAAGGAATCTCGCCAGTCCTCCGGACGGAGTCGTTCGTGAAAGGCTCGGATGTTTTCGGCGGCATCCTCGATGGCAGCGAGCACGTCATCGTCGACCGTGTCGACGGCCCGTTCTGCCTGGTCGGTGATGTCGATATTGCCGACCGTGACATCGTCAAAGCGCTCGCTGAAATCACGGAGTGCCACGTCGCCTTCCTCGCGGACGCGGTCGATAATCTCGCGGACGTCACCGCGGACAGCATCGACACCGCTTTCGCGGGCAAAAATCGCCCGACGCTCATCGGGACTTAACGATTCGATACGGCGAAGTTCCATATCTGTGCTCAGTACGCAGACCACTAACGCGTTGTGCATTCTGTCGGCTGGTGACTCCTGGAGCGTGGAACGCGCTCTCGGCGAGACACGAGATTCTGACGAACAAGCCGCCTGACGACCGATTTACCCAGCAGCCATCGACCTCGTCGTACTCGGCTACGAGGGGAAATTATTCTTCAGCGACATCAGCCACCGTCGCTCCCGAGAGCGCCTCGAGGATATCGGGGGCAACCGGGAAGACCGCTTCCGGCGTGCCAGCGGCAGCCCACACTTCGTCGTGGTCAGTCAAGGTCTCATCCATAAACAGCGGGATATCTGACTTGTGACAGAAGGGCGGAACGCCACCGATTGACCAGCCAAGCGTCTCCTTGATGTCGTCCGGGTCAGCCATCGAAACCTCGCTTGCGTTGGTATCAACGAGGTCGGCAATCTTTGCTTCGCTCACGCGGTTTGCCCCGCTCGTGATGCTCACAACGAGCGTATCATCCGTTGAGAGAGCGATGCCGCTTGCAATCTGTGCGATATCACAATCGACGGCCTCGGCGGCGTCGGCGGCTGTTTTCGTTCCTTCAGGAAACTCGTGCACCTCAACATCAAAGTCGTACTCGTCGCGTGCTTGTCGTTTGAACTCCTCGGCACGTGGATGCATACCAGTGCGTGCTGGTGCGGTCAAAAAGAAGGTTTCGGAGTGAGAGACCTGGCAGGTCCCAGCGGCGTTAGTTACTCTTCCTCGTCATCTCCACCGACTCGCTGCGAGTAGAGGTAGGCTGCACCGCCGGCTCCTGCAAGTCCGGCAAGTGGCCCGAATCCGGGACCGTCGTCATCTGCATCGTCAGCATCATCTGCATCGTCAGCGTCGTCGGTATCATCGGCCCCATCGTCATCATCGGGGACCTCATCGTCACCCTCTTGTTCGTCTTCTTCCTCGTCATCCTCCTCCAGCAGTGGTTCGATATCCTCCTGTTCGACAGTCGACCGAAGCTTGAACACATCGTAGGCTGCTGCAACCGGAAGCTCTCGCTGTTCTCCCTCTTCATCTTCGTAATCGTAGTAGTCGTCATCGGGGTCGAATCCACCGAAGATGCGAAGGTGTGGTTCGTCAATCTCGGCCAGCGAGTGGAACCCGGCAGCGTCGAAATGAACCTCGATTTCGTCGTCGTGGTCGATGACTTCGGTTGCTTCGAGTTCGTCACCCGTCCGGGCGATGATGCGGAATTCGTCGGTGATTGCTTCGGCAGCATCACCAGGATGAGGTGTCGTGACGATGATTTCATCGCCATCTTCGACGATATCGGTTGCCGAGCCGACAATCTCGTCGACGCGAATAATCCGGTTTTCGAGTTCGGGTCTGACGGTCCCGCGCTCTTCGATATACTCGGCAACTGCCGGGCCGTATTCGGTTCCGGACTCAGCGATGATATCCTCGCCCGGAATCTGGTGGAAGGCTTCGTAACCGCTTGCGATATCCTTAATAAAGTCAGTCGTCGCGACCGTATATGTCTCCTCGGGGTCGAGCGGTTCGCCGTCGATGAAGACGTTGTGAACCTCTGGTCCGTCGTGGCCACTCCATTCGTACTGGATGCCCGCGACCTGCTGTCCCTGCTGTGCACCGAACGGAGCGTCGTTGCCGAGATGTTCGATTCGGCTATCGGCCTCGTCACCGTCGATAACTCCAGTTGCACCGAGCGCCGAGCGAATCTGGTCGCCCGTCGCATCAAAGAGGATGATTTCGTTGTCGAACGGGTTGATTTCGAGGATATTCTCCATCGTCAACTCGCCAGGGCCATAGGTATCGTTTGTCCGGATACCGCCGGCGTTCTGGAAGGCAACGTCTGCCTCCTCGTAGAAATCCATCATCGCGTTGGTGATGAGGTTCCCCATCGTGCTCTCGCGAGCGTAGTTGACCGCACCGCTCGCGCTGAGTTCGAGTTCCGTCTCGCCAACGACCTGTGAGACCTCATCGTCAATGTCATCCCGCAGTTCTTCGATTCGGTCTTTGAAATCAGGGTCCGGTTCGATATCGGCTGGTTCACCCTCATCATCCACGAGGTCAATCCGTTGCCACTCAACGAGGTCACCCTCCGAGTTGAGCGTCATCACGCCAAGGTGGTGATAGGCATACCCAATTTCGCTGATGGTGGTACCGTGGTGTTCGTCGGCCTCGTCAAAGGTAACGTGGGAGTGCGAACCGAAGATGGCATCGAGACCGTCGACTGCCTCGGCCATCTCGTAGTGGGTTTCGTGTCTCACGTGTGAGGCACAGATAACGACGTCACAATCTTCCTCCTCACGCAAGGTCGCCGTCATCTCATCGGCAACCTCGATTGGGTCTTCCTGAATGTACTCATCAGGGAAGTCCGTGATGCTGTGGAACCCACGGAGGACGACGTTGAACACGCCGATTCTGGTGTCGCCGACTTCCTCGATAATGTACTCCTCCGTGTTCGGAAGTTGCTCGCCATCTGGGGTTTTCAGGTTGGAGGTAATCCACGGGAAGTTGCTGTTGTCGAAGTTCTCAAGTGCGACATCGATACCGTAATCGAAGTCGTGGTTGCCGATGCCGACCCCGGTGAGCTTCATGTCATTCATGAACTCGACTTTGTGCTCACCATCTGTGAAAAACGAAGTAAGCGAGGAGCCGAGTTCATCACCGCTTCCCATGAACATCACGTCGTCGCGGCCGTCAATTTGTTCCTGTACCAGCGTTTGATACCGAGCGATGTTCGGCTCGCCAGGGCTGCCGATATCGCTGTGTGAGTGGAGGTCGTGGACGATGGTAAAGGTGTCATCCTCGTCCGCTGCAGCAGGGAGCGAAAAGGCGCTCGCAGCGACCGCGGCCGCAGCGGTCCCGAGCACCTGTCGGCGGCTGAAGCCACCGTGGTCTCGGCCGCAACCGCAGGCCGGGCGTGAGCGAGTTTCTGAGTGACGATGCGTCGCAGGTCGTTTTTCTTCTCCGCTGAGATATTGTCGGTCTCGTCGGTCGTTGGACATAAGCGACGTTTGTACACAGGATGAAGATTACTAAAATATTCATATGTGAGCAATATAGGTCGCTATAGAGAACGAAATATTAAATAATGGGACGTAAGTGACTTCTTCCGGTTGATTAGTGGACAATAGAGCGAAAAACTCTCGGATAAAACGTGCACAAATACGACAACCACAGTGTAACCGGCGGGGAGTTATTAACTTGTGTTTCTTTCTTGTGAAAGTATTACTTACATATATGTATTTTGATAAGTAGAAGATGATGGTTCGCGATATGCGGCCCGCTGGCTTTTTTAGCCGAGGGGAAAAGGATAGAGTAGATGGAGCTGACGTCGATTCCGGGTGTTGGGGAGAAGACGGCGACAGCGCTGGCGAAACTCGACGACCCCGAGACAGCCCTCCAGAATGGGGACGTTGCCGCGGTTGCCAGGGCACCGGGAATCAGCACGGGCCGTGCCGCTCGAATTGTTCGCGCTGCGATTCGTGAGCGCCACGACGACCCCGGCGGGTTCGCTGCGACAGGTCGTGCTCGGGAACTCCACCGCGAAGCGCTAGAGTTGCTGAAAACGCGAACGGTGACGAAATACGGCGGTGCTCGTCTCGAAACGCTGTATCCCAGCGGGAGCGAGTCGCGTATCGAAGAGGTTCGAGACCTGACAGAGCGGGCGCTGGAACGGACGGTCAGCGAGTCGGTCACGGCGGCGCTTGCCGATGTTGAGCCACTGTCGGAGCCGACCGATGTCCGTGTTCGTGACCGCTGTCTGGCAACGCAGGATGCTGAGACCTACGCCGAGGCCCGCGAAGCAGTACCCGAACTCTCGGTCGAACTGGTTGATGATGCCCGCAAGCTCTCCGAGCTTGCCCGTGGGTATGCGACCGTGATTGCGCTGGATGAGGCCTTTGTCGGAGCGACGATTGAGGGAGATGTTCGTGTGGAGCCGGGGGCGCTGGACTCACCTGT
>LKNH01000079.1 GCA_001564135.1 Halobacteriaceae archaeon Tc-Br11_E2g27
CGTCACGAAATCGAGACCACGGGCAGCAAGTGACTGCTGTTCGGATTTCTTCCCAATATCAAGCTGGAGTTCAATCTGTTCTTCCCAAAAGTCCGTCTGGAATCTGGGGTCTTCGAGTTCGGATTCCAGGGCATTGATATCCGAATCGCTGAGTGGGTCCGTCGGCAGGTCGTACTCGACGATATCCTGCGGCCGAATGCCGATATATTTGGCCTGCGGCGTCGCGAGATACTCAGAGAGGTGTGCGCTCTTGATTGATCCATATGCGACCGAGCCGTAAATCCGGTAACTCCACGGGTCACCGTCAGTAAAGACCATAATTGGCAAGTCGAGTTCGTCGTGAAGTCGTTTCGTAATCCGGCGGGTCGCTCGTGCTGGCTGGCCTTTGAGGTGGACGACGATACAGTTATACTCGTCATCGAAGCCATTTTCGACCAGTCGGTCACGCATACCACCGGTCTCGACACACAGCGCAAAATCAGCGTCATGGTCAAGAAACTCGATGGTATCAGGATTGTTCGGAATCTGATACCCTCCTTCACCAACATCTTCCTGACAGTGGATATCACGTTCCCCACGACGGGTCTGCTCGCGGAGTTCGAGCGGGCCCATGATGGTCGCACCCGATTCCTCCGGACGCATGTGGAAATCCTCACGGGTTGACCCAGTCACAATTTCGAGGTCCTCGACAAGCTGGTTTGACTCGTCCTGGTCGTTGAACTGTGCCTCATCGAGGTCCCACGACTCCGAGAGGTAATAGAGTTCACGCAGGGTCGAGGAGCGGTCTTCTTCAAGTTGCTGTGCGAGGAAATCGATCGTATAGGAGGCTTTTAGCAGTTTCTGTGCGCCACGAACCGTCTTTGCGCTCCGTGTCGAGGTCCGGTCACCGTAGACCCAGACCATCTTCTCTTCGTCGTATTCGATGTTGCTTTTGGTCCGTGTTGGAACCTGCAACCGTGGGACGTCGCCCTCGGCAAACTGGTCGTAAAACTGGTTGGCGAGTTCGAGCAATTGCGTCTGTGCGTCGGGTTTGTTATCTGTACTCATTGTTATGCATCAACGGTCAGTTTCTCGTCTTCGATTCCATCGACCGAAATGGAACAGTCAGCGTCATCTGAGAGTTCATACTCCAGCGTTTCCGTCTCGCCGCTGGCGACAGTGGTTGTCCACTTGATGAACCACTCGCCGTCCATCTCGATGACCTGTGCGCCCTCAACACCGGGTTCGTCAGTGACAATCTCCGTGATATCGAGGTCAGCGTTCGTATCGCCGTTGTTCTCGACTATCACCGAGACGGTTCCGTTTTCACGCTCGCGCTGAACGAGCACATCGTTCATAATCTGGGCCATCGTCGTATCGATATTCAATTGTTCTCGTCCAGTCACAGTCGAGAGCTTGCTTGCCATCTCGGGCAGGATTGTCGCAAGCTTATCCTGCTTTTTCCGGCGCTGTTGCATCGACCGACGCTTGTTGAGGAAGCTTTTCAGTTCGCGAGCGGCCTCCCGAATCGCTAACTCGATTTCGTGCTCGATTTCAGGAACATTGGCGACTGCGTCTTTTGACTCGCTCGTGAAGGGGACGTTCGTCGAGGCGATATGCACCATCACGACGGCCGGGCCGTTGGGAATGCCACGGCCACCGGGCTGGTCCAGCCCATAATTTCGCCAGTTGATATCCTTCACGACATCTGTCGTAGCACAGGCCCCGCGTTGATAGACGAGCGGAACCCGATTCGCAAACCGCATCACATCTGCCTTGCCCTCGCTTGTGACATCACCACCGTAGGCAATTCCAGCCTCAACGATGAACGGGTCGCCCCCGTGGACTGACGCATCACGCGTCGATGCGGCATAGAAATCAGCATCGTATTCCTTTTTCATCCCTTCCTCGACCAGTTCGGCCGTAATCGGTGCAAGACAGTCCGTTGGCGGGGAGATGATATCCGTCTCCCGCATGGCCTCAAGCAGGTCCGATGCCGTATCGCGGTCGTCGGCAACCTCGGAAACCTTCGGCGGCTCATCCGGAACCCGCGAAGCGGCCTCCCAAAGCGCCTGGCGGATGTTCTCGCGGGCTGTCTCACCGATAGTTGCCTCGTCGTGTTCCTCAGTCATTTCCGCTGCTCGGTCGACGAACTCACGGAGGTCTGCCTTTGTCATCCGGTGGCGCTCGCCCTGTTCGAACTTTGCCGCGAGGCGCTCCGCGAGGGCATGGAGAACAGCGTCATCCTTGCGCGTCGAGGTTGCCTCATCGATAAGCACATACAGGTCCGACTCTCGCTCGGCAGTGATTGCATCCCACGCTGCCTCGACAGCGTTATCCCTGACCGTCGTGCCGAACGTGGTGCTGTACTCGACCTGCACTTCGTCAGCAACCGCATCGACCGCCTCCACGACCTGATGGTGGGCGATTCGGTCGCTGGCTTTCAGTTGGTCGGTAACCTCGCTGGCGAAATCCGCTGTGGCGTCTTTTCCTTTATTGGCGACTGCATCGGTAATTGCTGAGGCGATATCCGCTTCCTCGTGTGCCTGTGGAGCCCGCCAAGTCATCTCCCGGCCGTAATGTCTGTCCCGCAGTTCGTCAATGACGCTATCAGCCGTTTTCGCGCCAACGCGAGTGAACTCACCCTGTAAGAAGCCGGAGATAGAATAGGAATCCGTCTTATCGGCCATCTTGATGAGCGTCCCCAGTTCGACCCCGTGTGGATGTGGCCGGATTTCTTCCGTTTCCGCCGGGAGCTGGTCCGTTACCCGTTCGTATTTGAAATGTTCCTGTGGCTCCCGGAGTTCGACGCGGGCGTGTGGGTTGACGACCGCCGTGTGTGCGATATAATCATGAAGCTGCTGACGAGCGCGCATGTTGGCTTCCATCTCCAGTTCGATGCGCGTTCCGTGTGGGCGCTCCCATGTGGTTGTCTCGTCGACGCTAATTTCCGGTTCGTTTTCGTCGGTGTCGACGATGACCTCGAAATACTGTGCTTCGTCGCTCCCCTGTGTCCGCGACGTGACTTTCGCCGGTTTGCCGGAAGTGAGCTGAGAGTACAGTACAGCCGCTGAGATCCCTATTCCCTGCTGTCCTCGGCTGTTTTTGACCGACAATGGCCCGTCGTTAACGACAACAAAGTTTTCATCGGTACCTGTCTCACCGGGCACGGAGATATCGTAGACATACTCCGGCGGTTCAGTCTCCTCGACGGATTTGACTTCTACGAGACACATATCGGTCTCGGTCAAGCCCTGAAGGTTCGTAATCGTCTCCCAGAGCGACTCAAGCCGTTCCGTCGGTCGGTGGTCCTCGTCAAGCAGCCCCTTGTCTTTGAGGTTGTGAACGAACCGTGGTCTATCCACGTATTCACCCTCCAGCGCTCGTTCGATGAGTGACTGGTAGGTGCGAGCGAACTCGAGATTCGAGCCAATACCTGCCCCCATGAGCAACCCCGGAATCGAGTCTGGGACAGTCGTATGAGAGACTGGGTCGACGCGGACAGCATCCAGCAACGATGTGGGAATGCGTTTGTACTGTTGTTCGGCGGGTTCCGTCGAGAGTTCGAATCCTGGAAGTCGTTCGACATCTTCGCCGTAGACTTTGGTCCGATAAGTTGTGGATGGTTCGTCGCTGTATCCTCCCGTGGAGCCAACCTCCGTACTGGCGAGCACCCCCTGCATGTTCCACAGAATCGAAATCTGTCGGGCGAGTGTCTCGCTGGTTGTCGTGTGCGACAGTTCGTTACTCGGGTGTGAGTCGGAACCGTCACCCTCGTACAAGGCGGTGATGAACTCGCGCTGGCGCTCCGGAGTGACGTCAAAAACGAAAGACGGGATGCGTTTCGTTTGGGCACTGTCACCGCAGGCGTTTTTCAAAAAGAGGGCCAGCGGTGAGCCGAACGCTTTCACCCGGGTCGAATTCCGCTCTCTGTCGACTGTCGTTGTCGTTCCACCGAGTCCAGCAAGTGCCTTTTCAGTCGTCTCAATAAGCGTCTCTTCATGCGAACCGAAAGTAAAGCCGACCTGTCTCGGGCCAGCATGCCCCTCAGAGATGTAATAGCCAAGCAGTTGCATCAACTCGGTGTTGACTGGGAGCGTAACGGGGAATGTCGTCTCGTCACCACCGACCTGGTACGTCTTGAGAAGACATTCCTGCTCAGCCGCAATCTCTTCCCAGCCAAGTTCACACACCGTATCCGCCGGAAGATAACCGTTTTCGAGATAGTTCGTTTCGAGGCTGTCTTTGAGGATATCGACGCCATCGTAACGGTAATATGTTCGTTTTCGGCTGCTCTCTTCGGTCGGTTTCTTTCGGACTTTCTCACCATCTTTGAGTTTTTCAATCTGGCCGTTTTCGAACCCATAGACGTACAGCCGCCGTCCGTCAAGCTGCGATGGTTTCAGATACTCAAGGAGGTTGATTTCCTCGACTGTTTCGTCACTTTCGGGTAACTGCCGCGGCGTGAGAATCGTATCGCCCGGTTCGAGTTGCCCAGCTTTGACCTCTTTCGTCTCTCCATTTTTCGTGACCGAGAAGACGCTGTGGTTTCCTGTTACCTCGACGGTGCGGCCTTTCTTTGTCTCAATCTGGTACGTTCGTTCCTCCGTTTCGTGGCGAATTGCATGAGTCACCGGCTGCCAGGTCATCTCGTGGGTTTCACGGTTGAAAGCCGGTGCTTCAATGTTATCCGGGATTCGTCGGGTCGCTTTTCCCTCAGCCGGCAGGTAAGCATCACAGAGCACGCCGATTGGAACCGTTTCAACAGTTCCGTTTCGTCGAACAAGCAACTCCTGCGATGGAGTCAGCGACTGCTCACGCTTGTGGAAACGAGACCCATACAGCAACTTTCCGAAGATTTTCGGAATTTGTTCTTTGGTAATCCCGGGGCCGTTATCCTCGATAATAAGCCGGTAATAATCTCTGTCTTCCTGAATCTCGACGTAGATATCCGGCAAAATCCCCGCCTCCTCACACGCGTCAAGGCTGTTGTCAACCCCCTCTTTGACGGCCGTTACAAGCCCCCGAGCACCCGAATCGAACCCGAGCATGTGCTTGTTCTTCTCGAAAAACTCGGCGATAGAGATGGCCCGCTGCGTTTCGGCCAGCTCCTCGGCAATCCCTTCATCAGCACCGAGGCGCGACTGATACGATGTCATCTTATGGCCTTACCTATCGCTCCGGGCCTTATAGCTTCCACGGCACCGGAGTGAAAGTAATTGGTCTCCCAACCGCCCTCCGGTCATTTGACCCGCAGTTCATTACTCAGGGCGGAGTCGAGAGAGTCGCATTGCATTACCAGTCACACCCAGACTCATCCCCATATCTCCGACGAGAACGGCGATTGCGACGGTTACATAGCCAAACGGCACACCGATAGTAAGCAAGAGTTTGACGCCGAGACTACTCCAAATATTCTGTCGGATAACTCCGTTGGCAGTGTTCGAGAGCCGATAGAGATACGAGAGGTGTTCGATATCGTCACCCATCAGTGCAATATCAGCCGTTTCGATGGCAGTATCGGTTCCCGCTGCACCCATGGCGATACTGACCGAAGCCGTCGCAAGCGCAGGTGCGTCGTTGATACCGTCACCGACCATGGCGACTGAGCCATATTCGTCTTCGAGTGCTTCGACCGCAGCGACTTTATCCTGTGGGAGCAGTTCCGCGTGGTACTCATCAAGGCCGAGTTCCGCGGCGACAGCCCGAGCAGTCCCCTCATTATCTCCGGTGAGCATAACCAGCGGTGTGACCCCCTGTTCATGGAGGCGTTCGATGGTTCGTTTCGCACCGGGGCGAATCTCATCGGCAACAGCAACAACTCCGAGTATCTTCTCACCGGTGCCGATAAGGACAACGGTCTTCCCATCGCGCTGTAAGTCAGCGATGACCTCGTCAGCGGTCGTCTGCCCTGGAATCTCTCCGTCACCAACGGGAACCCCAAGCTCCGCAAACAGGGCGGGTTTTCCTGCGTAGTACGTTGTTCCCTCAACGGTTGCGGTTACCCCTTTTCCCGTGAGAGTCTCGAACTCAGAGACATCTGGAACTGTGATGCCAGCGTCCGTGCTGTATTCGAGTATCGCACTGGCAATAGGGTGTTCGCTCCGCTGTTCAAGAGCGCTCGCATACTGCAGGACAGTCTCTTCAGTGGTCTCGTCGACTGGAATGACTTCCGTCACGGTCAACTCACCTTTTGTCAGTGTGCCGGTCTTGTCGAAGGCGATTGCATCGACGTTTCCCATCGCTTCGAGATGATTGCCACCCTTAATCAGGACGCCATTTTTGGCTGCTGAGGTGATACCGGAGGCGACACTGACTGGTGTGGAGATGACGAACGCACACGGGCATGCAATGACCAGCAGAGTGAGGCCACGGACAAGCCACGTTTCCCAGTCGTCGACAAACGTATGCGAAAAGCCGCCGAGGCTGATTGAACTGGTTCCATCAATGGCAAGCGGTGGAACGAGGACGGTCAGTATAGCAAGCACAACGACAATCGGGGTGTAGTAGCTGGCAAATCGGTCGACAAACTGCTCCTGTTTCGTCTGTTTTTCCTGTGCAGAACGGACGAGTTCGATAATCTGTGAGAGCGTCGATTCGCTGGCTGTGCTCGTTGCCTCGAATTCAAGATAGCCGGTTTCGTTGAGCGTTCCGGCATAGAGTTCATCACCAGCCGCCTTGTCGACGGGGACACTCTCCCCAGTGACGGGTGACTGGTCGACAGCGCTCGTTCCGTCTGTGACAACGCCATCGACAGGAATGCTCTCGCCTGGACGAACGATAACAGTCTCACCAACTGAAACTTGCTCTGCAGGAACTGTTTTCTCCGTTCCGTCACGCATAACGGTTGCTTCGTTGGGAGAGAGTTCGAGCAGTTCTCTGAGCGAGTTCCTGCTGCGGTCCATCGCATAGCGTTCGAGCAGTTCTGCAATGCTAAACAACACTGCAAGCGTTGCCGCCTCGATATACAGCCCAAGTACGGTTGCGACGACAATCGCAGTCCCCATCAGGAAATCAATATCCAGCTGCAGCTGCCGGGCCGAGAAATAGCCGTTACGCACGATTGGAATACCGCTCACAAGCGTTGCAGCGATGAATCCGATATCGGCGATGGTTATTGTCAATAGGTCGGTCGCCAGTATATTCAGGTTCGCGCCCGGAACCAGGAATGTCAACACGAGTCCAGCAACGAGAAACACCGCACCGACCCAGGTTTTGATGGCCCGTACGCTGGTCCAGATAGCCATCGACTGGGCAACAAGTTCACCGCCATCCTCGCCAGTCGCTGAAGTTGCCGTCACCCGATAGCCCGCTCCCTCGACCGCTGCGGAAAGCGCTTCAACGTTGGCCTGTCTGTCATTGTAGGTTACCGTCACCTGCCCACTCGTCGGTTGTGCAACTAACTCGTGGACGCCTGCTACGCGAGTGAGACTCGATTCGACTTTTCCGGCACAGGATGCACAGTCCATCTCCGGAACCGACAGCGTGACCGTTTTCGCCTCTGCTGTGGCGAGAGTTTCCGACTGCTCTCCAGCCCTCTCAGTCATTGGCTGCATGTAGTAGACGAACCGGGATACGACTTTCTTGGAATGTTCCAATTGAATGTTGGAATATGGCAATTACTGTGAGGAAAGTATCGTGAACGGAGAGAAAAGCGCTGCAGTCCGTTACTCCTGACCGTCGGCGGGATGTTCAATCGCCTCGATAAGCGAGAGGAACTGCTCATCCTCACCGTATCCGGTGGGTTGAGCGCCAGCGGCAAGGACGATATCATCCTCGTTTGTCGTCTCCGCAACAAAGACGTTGGCTTCGAACTCGTCTCCGTCTCCGGTTTGGACAGTGACCACATACTCAGAGGCCGTTACATCATCGCCCAGCAACACGGCGCTGTGTTCACCAGTCTCCTCGACTCCGGTAACTTCCCCATCGACGATATCGTCGTTAAACTCCTCGATAAGCTCTTCATCGTCGTATCGGGCGATTGGGTTGAGGTCGACACCCATGATTTCCTCATCTGGTGTTGAGACAACCACAAATCCAGCCCCATCTTGTCCAAGTGCGTCCTCAACCTGGTTTTCGACTTCCGCTACTTCTTCAGCTGTCAGTTCGGTCTCGTCATCAAGTTCGAGCCCTTCGACATCCTTTGCGTAGGTCGAAATCCATGACGTAACATCGACCTCCCGTTCGATACCGGCTGCATCGACAGTATCATCAACGACGTACGCTTCCGAGTCGACATACTCATAGCCGGTCTCATCGAGTGTGTCCTCATTTATTGCCGTTTGGGCTGCCTCCGCTTCTATCTCGTCTTCAAGAATATCGGTACAGCCTGCAAGCGCTACAACGCCCGTTGCACTGATGCCTGCAAGGAGCGTCCTGCGGTCTACCATACCGCCACATTTGGACTTAGAACGTAAAACGCCATGGGTCCATTACGTGATACTGATTCTCGGGAGTCTTACCGCCAGATATGTTACGCCCAGTCAGCCAGTTTGTCAGTGTGCTGTTTGGCCAGTTGTGCCTCTGCACGCCGGAGGCGGTAGGTTAGCGTCGAACGTGGCACAGAGAGAATCTCTGACAGTTCGCTCGCCGAGACATTCCGTGGCGTGTCATAGTAGCCATGGTGGACGGCTGCTTGCAGCGCCGTTTCTTGCTCCGGAGAGAGTCGGTTGTCCTCAGCAGTTGTCCGGTATTCCGGCGGCGTCGCCTCAGTGAGTCGTTGGATATCAAGCGTTGCACAGTCTCCAACAGCATCCTCCAACGCAGCAAAAAACTGACCCACATTCCCGCCGGAGTGGATAATTCGCCAGGTGTACGAACGCTGTTGATGAGTTGTCTCAAAAAGCGCTCCCTCGCCAAGCGCACTGAGTGCAAGATGTGGGACCGAGGAGCACTCCGGCGTTCGTTCCCAGTAGGAGTATAACACGAGGCGGTCGTCAGAATGTTCAAGGACATCAGTTGTCTGTGTTGCACCGCAGTGGTCCGTTGCGAGACAATCGGCGTAGTAGTCGGCTGTCTCGAACGTTGATTTGACTGCTGCCAAGGCAGACTCATCACCCGTGGCAAGGTCAACCCGCCAGAGACTTTCAGCCGTCGCGTGGAGGGACAGCGAGCGAATCTCAGTCTTGGAATGAGACATCAGTGTATCCGCAACCGCATTACAGCCAGGTTCATACTCAAGCGTAAAGACGAGTTCGCGCATGGACGAGTATAGGTCGGGGGAAAATATGTGTCCCGTGGTCGGATTTTCTCGCGCGCGTGCGTGACCTTTATGAAGGGTGGTCTGTTATCTCTGCATACGATTTTATGTCCGAAGAGAGTGAATACGGCGCTGGTCAGATACAGGTCCTTGAAGGCCTACAGGCCGTCCGAAAACGTCCCGCGATGTACATCGGGACGACGGACGCCCGTGGCCTTCATCACCTGGTTTATGAAGTCGTCGACAACTCAATCGACGAGGCACTTGCCGGCCATTGTGAGGAAATCTCGGTTACAATCCACGAGGATAACTCCGTTTCGGTGACCGATGACGGTCGAGGGATTCCGGTGGACATCCACGAAAAGTACGACCGTCCCGCTGTCGAGGTGATTATGACCGTCTTGCACGCGGGTGGGAAATTCGACAACAAATCCTACCAGGTTTCGGGAGGATTACACGGGGTCGGCGTTTCAGTGGTGAATGCCCTGTCAAAGTGGCTCGAAGTCGAAATCAAACGAGATGGTGCGGTCTGGAAACACCGCTTCGACCACGGACAACCTGAAGAGGATATCGAACGCGTTCGTGACCTCGAACCCGACGAAGATACAGGGACAACAATCCGATTCTGGCCCGACGAGGATATCTTCGAGACGGTTGATTTCACCTTCTCGACGCTCGAATCACGCCTGCGCGAGTTGGCGTTTCTCAACAGCGGCGTCGAGATTCAGATTACCGATGAACGAAACGACGACGAGACAACGTTCCACTATGAGGGTGGCATTCGGGAGTTCGTCGAGTTCCTCAACGAAACGAAGACGACGCTCCACGATGATATCATCTACTTCGAGGATAGCGCAACC
>LKNH01000080.1 GCA_001564135.1 Halobacteriaceae archaeon Tc-Br11_E2g27
AGATACCACACTCTCACGAAAGTCCCAAAGAAGTGCGCACGAACCGGAGTATCCACGGGTAGGAGAAAGTCGCTCGTGTGGTGGTTCGGCATGAGCCGAGACCCCCAACGCGAGGATTCCCGCGCCTTTAGGCGCGGTGAGGATGTCAATGGTTCGATTGATACTCATACTACCAGACGTAAGCGTTTAACCCATCTCGCCACCCCGGGGTGGCGAGTAAGTTTACGAAGTTACGTCCGGCAGTATCACCCGGCCAACGCGACTGCCGGTGTGACAAACGATATACTTCTTCTCTCCGTTATCACTCGTGTGTACGAATACGACCTCGAACGGTATCTAACGATTCGCAGCGCGTACGGTGCATCGCTTGGTCCCGATGGGACGCTTTCGTTTTTGTTGGACACGACCGGCGTCCCACAGGTCTGGACGCTTTCAGAGCCGCAGGGATGGCCGACACAGCGAACCTTTTACGACGAGCCTGTTTCGTTCGCCTCGTTTTCACCCACGCGTGAAGAACTCATATTTGGCATGGACGAGGGTGGCAACGAGCGGATGCAGCTGTTCAGACTCGGGCTTGACGGGCGGATTCTCTCACTGACGGACACACCCGACGCAAAACATCGCTGGGGCGGGTGGAGCTCCGATGGCGAGGAGTTTGCGTTTACATCGAACCGGCGGGACGAATCCGTCTTTGACGTTTATATTCAGGGCCGTAACGAGACCGGTGAGGAGGCTGAACTAGTCTTCGAAGGGGACGGCTGGTTCACTGTCGGCGGGTTCAGTCCCGATGACAGCAAACTCATGGTCGCACAGGCCTATTCGAATTTCGACCAGGATATCTACGTCTTCGACCGCGAAACCGGCGAACTAACTGAACCCCGACCGGACACCAGTGACGTTCGCTACCGGAGCGTCCAGTGGGGGCCTGATAGCGAGTGGCTGTATCTCGTTACGGACGAGGATGCTGACACGCTTTACCTCGCACGGATGCACGCCGAGAGCGGCGACCTCGAACGTCTCGAATCGGGCGGTGAGTGGAACATTGACGGCCTTGCACTGGACGAAGAGAGTGGGTCTCTCGTCTATTCTCGCAACGTTGATGGCTACACCGAGTTGACCGTTGGCGAACTTATCGACGGTGAGATTGAGCCGATTGCCAGACCAAAGCTCCCCGGAAACGTTGCTGGCGGGGTAAGCTTCGGTCCCGAGGGCGAGGAGTTTGCACTTTCCTCTTCGGGTCGACGGCATAACACGAACGTCTCCGTCATCGATATCGAAACGCTTCGGTCGGAGGCAACGGAGAGTGAGAAGACGACAACGGAGAGTTCTGTTGGTATCACTCCCTGGACTGATGCCTCGACAGCTGGTATCCCGCAGGAAACGTTCGTCGAGACGGAGCTTATCCGCTACGAGAGCTTCGATGGACGCGACATTCCAGCGTATTTCTCGCTCCCGCAGGAGATTCCTGACGAAGGTGCCACGGTTATTGTCGACATTCACGGCGGGCCGGAAAGTCAGCGACGACCGTCGTTTTCCGGGCTTTCACAGTACCTGCTTTCCCGCGGCTATGCACTCTTTGAACCGAACGTCCGGGGGTCGACTGGCTATGGCCGTGCGTACACGCATCTTGATGATGTCGAAAAGCGCCTTGATTCCGTCCGTGATATCGAGGCCGCCGTTGACTGGCTGGAAGCGCATGAGAATATCGACGGGGACCGAATTGTCGCAAAGGGTGGCTCCTATGGTGGATTTATGGTTCTGTCAGCACTCACTGAGTTCCCTGAACGCTGGGCCGCTGGCGTCGATATCGTCGGCATCGCAAACTTCGTGACGTTCCTCGAAAACACCGGCTCCTGGCGGCGTGAACTCCGAGAGGCCGAGTATGGCTCGCTTGAAAACGACCGGGAGTTTCTCGAATCTATTAGCCCGATACACAGCATCGACCAGATTGAAGCGCCCCTTTTTGTTCTTCATGGGGCAAACGACCCGCGCGTGCCGCTTGGGGAGGCCGAGCAGATTGTTGAAGGGGCACAAAACCAGGGTGTTCCTGTCGAGAAACTCGTCTTCGAGGACGAAGGACACGGCATCTCGAAGCTCGAAAACCAGATTGAAGCCTACACACGCGTTGTCGAATTCCTCGATGAGCACGTTTGAAACACCCCGATGTCCTGTTTGAAACACGACGAGTAGCTCTTACCGGCCCACCGACGCATCCATCCGTGTGTGGTAGTCGGTTCGAAATCCTTTTACCCGATTCGACGGGAAGATATGGCAAGACTATGGATATCGACATCATTTCGGAAGACGAAAATCCGATGTTGCACCGTACGGACGTCCAGTTCGAACTCACTCACGAAGAGGCAACGCCGTCACGTCTGTCGGTTCGTGACTCGCTTGCAGCCAAACTAAACAAAGACTCCAAGGAAGTTGTGGTCCGCAATCTCGATACGAAATTCGGCATGCGGACGACGATTGGCGAAGCCAAGGTTTACGACTCGCCTGAATACGCACAGGATGTTGAACAAAACCACATGCTTGAGCGAAACAAAATCACGGCAGATGACGAAGATGTCGACGCTGAAGCGGAGGAAGCCTGATATGGCACACTACGAACTCTACAACGACGACGGAACGACAGACAGTGAACAGTGTCCACGCTGTGGCGATACTTTCCTCGCCGATCACGGCGACCGCAAACACTGTGGCCGCTGTGGCTACACCGAGTGGGCATAACGCCGCTGTTTTTATCAGCTGATGGTCGCCGACCAGACACCGTCCGAGTCAACTCGCACACAACCCCGAGTACTTGGCATCGAAGGAACGGCGTGGGCTGCAAGCGCCGCCGTATTCGATGCCGAAACGGACGATATTCAGATTGAGACGGAGGCATACGTCCCTGAAAGCGGAGGGATACATCCACGGGAAGCGGCCGAACATATGGCCGAACAGCTCCCGGTGGTCATCGAACGAGCGCTCGAACACGCATCGACTTCTGCGGATGGCAGTCCTGCAATCGACGCCGTTGCATTCTCGCGTGGCCCTGGTCTCGGTCCCTGTCTCAGACTCAGCGGAACGAGCGCCAGAGCGGTCGCCCAGCGGCTTTCGGTTCCACTTGTCGGCGTCAATCACATGGTTGCTCATCTCGAAATCGGCAGACATCAGTCTGGGTTTGACTCACCGGTCTGTCTGAACGCGAGCGGTGCAAATGCACACGTCCTCGGCTATCGCAACGGACGCTATCGTGTTCTTGGCGAGACGATGGATACTGGCGTCGGCAACGCAATCGACAAATTCACCCGTCACGTCGGCTGGTCACATCCCGGCGGGCCGAAAGTCGAAGAAGCCGCGAAGGATGGGGAGTATATCGAGCTTCCGTATGTTGTCAAGGGGATGGACTTTTCGTTTTCAGGTATCATGTCCGCAGCCAAGGAGGCCTATGACGAGGGTCACGCAGTTGAGGATATCTGCTTTTCGCTGCAGGAGAATATCTTCGCCATGCTGACGGAAGTTTCAGAGCGTGCGCTCTCGCTGACTGATGCAGACGAGCTTGTCCTTGGTGGCGGTGTCGGACAGAACGCCCGGCTGCAGGAGATGCTTGCTTTGATGTGTGAACAACGCGGTGCCCGCTTTGCTGTTCCCGAAAACCGGTTGCTCCGCGATAACGCCGGGATGATTGCCGTACTTGGGGCCAAACTCTACGAAGCAGGGGAAACGCTTCCAATCGGCGACTCCACCATCGATGCGAATTTCCGACCTGACGAGGTTCCAGTTGTCTGGCGAGATGACCCGGACCCTGCTGTGACTGGTGCGTCCTCTCGTTCTGTGCAACAAGGCGCGGAAGCAACGGTCAACATTGACGAAGAGACCGTGAGAAAGACACGAAATGCGCGTTCGTACCGACATCCCGTCCTCGATACTCGACTGAGACAACAACGCACCCGTCAGGAAGCACGTCTGCTCGTCGAAACACGGCAGGTAGGCGTCCCGACACCGCTCGTTCGGGATGTCGACCCCAAAACGACCGAACTCATCCTCCAACACGTCGGCGACTGTGACCTCCGAGGGGCGCTGACCCATTCATACGTCACGAGGCTTGCATCACACCTTGCACGGATTCACGAAGCAGGATTTGTCCATGGTGACCCAACAACACGAAACGTCCGGGTCGACACTGAGACTGACACTGTCTTTCTCATTGACTTTGGACTTGGCTATTACAGCGACCACCCGGAAGACCACGCGATGGACGTCCACATTCTTGAACAGAGTCTCACTGGAACGACGGATGCAGCCGATGAATTGATTGCTGCAGTGCGCGACACTTATCGGGAACAGGGTTCCGCTGCCGTTCTCAGCCGCCTCGAAGAAATTGATACCCGTGGACGGTACCAAGGATAGGTTGTTATCGGGATGAGTCGTTGTGTTTGACCGCGGTAACCGTCCCAACGCCTTTGCTGTGACCTTCGCGGAAGACGAACCGCTGGCCTTCCTCCACCAGATACGGTCGGAACTTGAACCGCACCGTTGCTGTCCCGGTATCTCCTGGTAACAGCTGACTTTCCGCTGGCATGAACGTCGCAGCCTCACTTACCGTTTCAAGGTGGACGACCGGCTCGTACCCGTCCCGAATTCGCGTCGGATGGTTGAGTACCATTATTTCGGCCTCGAACTCCCGCACAGGCTTTGGCTCTATCTCTCCGTCAACCAGTACCATCCCGCGCTCGATTTCGGATTCGTGAACGCCTTTCAGAGCGATTCCGACAATCCGACCGGCCTTTGCTTCATCCACACGGTGATAATGCATCTCGATGCTTCGGACTTCCACCTCGCGGAACTGACCATCGTTCATTGGACCGAGCAGCAGTTTGTCACCAGCCTCAACCTCACCAGCTTTGATGGTTCCGGAGGCAACGGCTCCGACACCCGTCACATTGTAGGTTCGGTCGACGTACATCCGGAACGGTTCATCGGTTTCGATACCACCGGTTTTGGGTAACTGTTCGAACAAACTGTCGAGTGTTTCCAGTCCCTCCTGTGTCACTGCACTCGTCGTTAACAGCGGCACAACTGTCTCGTCAATCTCCTCTAGCGCCGCGTCGACGCCGTGACGCTTGATTCGAAGCGGTGTACGCCCGACATCCCGTAACAGCCGCTCAACCTCTTGCTCGACCGCTTCGAGCCGTTCATCGCTAACGAGGTCGGCTTTGGTGATAGCAACGATGGTTGGAAGCTCCGTCGCGAGCAAGATTCCCAGATGTTCGCGGGCCGTCTTTGTCGGGCCGTCATCCGCAGCAACCGTCAGGAGGCCGTAATCAAGCTTTTGCCCGACCAGACCGCGAATCGTCGTCCGCAGCCATGGCTCGTGACCGACCGTATCAACGAACGAAACGAGGCGGTCAGACTCCTCGACAATCCGTGCCCTGTCATCTTTCCGATGCGGATTGTCCATCCTGACCGGGCCATCCTGGTCAAAGCCGTAGACACCATAGGAGAGGTCAGCAGAGAGTCCTCGCTCGACTTCGTGTGGCTGGACATCAAGATAGCTCCGGGTCCCACCCTCGCCATCATCTGGTTTCCCGGTTACAAGCGACCCAACGAGTGTAGATTTCCCGTGGTCGACGTGACCTGCCGTTCCGACGACGATGTGTTCGTTGTCTTCAAGGACCGTCCCTTCGCGGATGATTGCCACGCCGACCAGTCCCCCGTTCTCGCTATTTGCACGCTTCTCGCCGTCGGCATTCCAGGTCTGTACGTCGTCGATGTGCGCACCAGCCTCGTCGGCGAGTAGCGAGAGGACATCCATCGATTCGGCAAACGCATCCGGTGAGATGCCAGCAATCCCGCCGTCGTCGGTGACACCGACAACGTAGGTTGCTTCGCCGTCACCCGAGAGAATCCGATGGCGAAGCTGTGCTGCGAGACTTTCGAGGCGACCATCGGCAAGGTGAAGCTCTTTCGTGAGCCGTTCTTTGAATTCGACGCTTCCACCCTCGCGCTCGCCGTGTTCGAGCGCACGCTCCAGGGTGGCCCGTGGTGGGCTCATGTGCCATGGTTACAACCCACCAAATAAAAGTGTTCCCCGGAATATCTGCACCGTGAGCCTGCTGTACTGGGCATTTCTGTCTGGTTGCCGAGGTCATTCTTGTGTGACCAAGACTACCCTCTGCTCTAGTGGCGAACAGACGGCACAATGGCGATGACTCCGCGGGCGGCGTGCCGTACTATCGCGAACCGCGACGCGGTCGCTGTCAGACCATGGTGGGTTTGGCCGTGCCATCTGGTATAAAATCGCGACTGTCCGGTTAGGCTCTCTCCCGTTGAATCCAGTGGATTGCTTCGAGGAATCCATCGACGAATTTGCGTTCAGTCACGTGGTCTGCGGCGGCTCTGGCTTTTTTGTCCCCGTTGGCAACGGCGATTCCCGTTCCCGCACGCTCGAACGCCGAGACATCGTTTACTGAATCGCCAACCGCAATGAATTCGGTCGGCTCTCTGCCTAGTTCCTGTGCGAGCCGAGAGAGACCGTTGCCCTTGCTCATTTCGGCTGTTTTGATGTGATATGCATAGCCGGTATCGACAACCTCCAGCCCGTGCTCGGCTGCTAGCTGTTCGAGCGGTGCAAGCGGCGAGTCACGACTGATTGCCATTTCGGTCTCTCGCCAGCGGTTGACCAGGTCAACTGTTCCCCAACCAGTGTCGTATCCTTCCGCACGATAGGCGTCGACGACGGCTGCCGCGGCTTCCCGATCTCCCTCGAAGAAGATACCGTCGTAACCGTTCAGTGCAACCCCGCCGTTTTCGGCGATAACTAGCGGCTCGATACCCAGAAACTCACAGAGGCCGACCGGATACGGCAGTGCTTTACCCGTGGCGACGACGACCGTCTCTGGCCACGCACGAAGCACCGGAAAGACCCGTGGGTCGATGGCTCTATTATCGTCGGTCAGCGTCCCGTCAATATCGACTACCAGCGGCGGCATCGACGCTGGGAACGATGATGCGAACGCGACAACCTCATCGAAATCCATATCCTGGGTTTAGTGAGCGATGGCTTTTGTGTTGTGTCTTTCGGGACACACAATTCAAACGGCTGGGGCCAGTAAAGCAGTTATGAGCGTCTCAGGACCGTGTACCCTCTGCACAACGAACGATGTCGTCGATAGCTGCGACCGGTGTGGTGCGCTTGTCTGTGATGACCATTATGATAGTAGAACGGGCTGGTGTACCGAGTGTGCCAACGAACTCAATACCCGTCAGGATGCGGGGGAGCAGCCTGAACCGGAGGATACCTACCGATTCTGATGGTCACTACTGCTTACCGAACGAACCGAGTAAATACTCCCAGTACGAATCTGTAGCCGTGATTGTCGTTGCGACCGGAGATTTTGAACTCTATCACGAACTCGTCTCGGAGCTTCGTGAGCGTGACGTGAACTTCACGACCATCGAACCTGCCGAGGAGTTACCGGACCGAGCGGACGTCGTTCTTACTGGCGCAGATGACCCGGTGGCTGTTGCTGAGAGTGATACTGGTGTCCCCATCATTGAGGCATCGCCGGGTAGCCCCCGACTGGCCGTTGACGAGGCGTTAGCAGCGCTTCGCGGTCACGACGGGCGGACTGTCGTTGGGATTGACCCTGGTGATGTTCCTGGAATTGCCGTTCTTGTTGGCGAACGCGTCGTTGCAACCTTTCAGGTCTCTCCCGAGGATGTTGCAGAGATTGTTCACGAAGAGACTGCTGATGCACCCAATCCGGTCGTCCGCATCGGAGACGGTGCGCGACTTATCGGTGCTCGTATCATCGATGATATCGAGGATGTTCCCATCGAACTGGTTGATGAAACCGGAACGACGCCGTATCTTGGTGCGGGTGTCCGCGGTGTGGCAGATATCATCGCAGCGGTTAATATCGCCCGAATGGAGGGAGAGCCTGTCGAAAGCCGGGAGATAACACCGACTGAGGGTGAGTTACACCGGATTCAACAGCGTTCGCGCGAACAAAGTCCGGAAAACCGTGAGATAGACGCGGAGTTAGCCCGGCGCGTGGCGGTTGGTGAACTCACTATTGAGGAAGCGCTTGTGACACATCGCAAAAAGAGAGAGTAACTAGTAGCGAATTATCGGTTTCGGCCGAGTTCGTCGTGGCTGGTCACCCAGTCGGATGCGGAGATAGCGGCTCCAAGCGAGAGTTCGCCGGCGAGCACCGTTGCTGCTGCAATCTCGGCGAATTTGTTGACGTTGCCAGCACCGTCACAGTCGAGCATTTGCAGACATTCTCGCTGCGTTGGGAGGCCGGTTCCACCGCCATAGGTTGCGACGATAAGCGACGGAATCGTGACCGAGACGTGCAGCGAGTTATCATCAAGCAGCGTGACGTTTCCGATAGTTGCGTGTGACTCTGCGACGTTTGCCTCGTCTTGCCCACAGGCAATAAACAGCGCTGCGAGGCCGTTTGCGGCGTGTGCTCCGTTGCTATCGAGTCCACCAAAGAAGGCGTTGATATCCGATATCTTGCCGTGGTGGGCCATGCTCTCGGGTTCGGCTCCGAGGTGATGGAGACAGGTCTTTTCATCCAGCGTGACCTCCGCCGTCACCCGCTTGCCGCGGGTCTTCATATCGTTGATTTTTGATGCCTTCTTGTCCGTGGCCAGATTCCCTTCAAGATAGAAGTTCTCGACGTAGCCAGGATACTCCTGGAGTATCCAGTTACAGGCTGCGAACGTTGCCTTCCCGACCATATTCTGGCCGGCGGCATCCCCAGTCTGGAAGCTGAACCGGAAGTTGGCAAGGTTGTTGGTCATGTAATCTTCAATCTCGACCAACTCTGCCACACTTGAGGTTTCCTCTGCCTTCTGTTTGATGGTGTCGTAGTGGTCAAAGACCCACTCACGGAAATCGCGAGCCTTGCGTGCGTCCTCGAAGACGAATACCGGCGCGCGGTTCATCCGGTCGTCGACAACGGTCGTCTTTGCCCCACCAGCCATGTTGATGGCTTTCATCCCACGGCTGTAGGACGCAACAAGCGTCCCTTCTGTCGTTGCGAGTGGAATCGGATACTCGCCGTCGGCGTGTTCCCCGTTGATTTTGAGCGGGCCAGCAATGCCAAGGGGCATCTGTGCAACGCCAATGAAGTTCTCGATATTCCCTTCCCCAGTATGTGCATCAAACGAGTAGCCGGGCACGTGTTCAAGTTCGACCCCGGTTTTCTCTTTGAGATACTCGTGTCGTTGTTTGATTGCACGCTCGCTGTAGTTATCCTGTTCGTCGCGCGGAATCGATGGGAGTTCCCCCTCATCTCGAATGGTATCCGTAATCGACAGTGAGAGCTCACCGAATGGCTCGGCAGTGAACTCGAGGTCGATTGTGTGGTCGCCCGTATCCAATTCAACACCCTGGACGACGACGTAGACGGTATCACCCACCGAGAATGTAATCGGACGTTCTGACGTCACTTCCTCTAGCTGATACGTTTCCCCACTTGCGGTTTCGAGGCGGACATCTTCGGGCTTGATTTCGACGCCGTTGATTGCCAACCGGGAGATGCCCGTGAATTTCGCATCTTGTAACCGGTTTTTCACCTCAAATTCGGCCCCTTCTTCAGTGTCTTTGAGACTTCCGTACGTGTACAGCCGTTTCAGAATCTTCTCTGGAATGTCGAGTGACAGAAACCCATCCGACCCCAGAATATTCGCGTACACCCGCTTCAGAATCCCACTATCTGGTCTTGGTATCACCATATACGTTTGGTTGCTATCGGTGACCTGACTGTTAATGGTTTCGACACTCACAAATACGCTATGTATATGCCCAAAAAACTCAAACTATGGTGGTGAATTCCATGACTCATACCATGTGCGTTTGAAAATAATGAGTTATGTGCTCTATTATTTAATTACTACTCCTCTCTGCTGAGAAGAAGTACTGCTAGTTGCCTTCACCGATCTCGATTGTCTCGAACTGGTCTTCAAGGTCGCTGAACTGTTCTGCCTGTCGTTCGAACT
>LKNH01000081.1 GCA_001564135.1 Halobacteriaceae archaeon Tc-Br11_E2g27
AAATCCCGCATGGCTTTCGCTCCTCACCTTTGTTCGTCGCAGAAAGCCTAGGCCGGGATTTGAACCCGGGCTCTCGTCCTTACCAAGACAGTGACATGTAACGAGCTCTAGAAACCGGAATTTCGCCCGATCTCTTTTACTCGTTCCAGGCGGGGTCACTCTAACCTCATCCAGGCCCCGATTTCCAGCCGTTTAGGCCCGTATCCGATGGTTGTAGTAGTATCCTGTTCTGGCATAAAACCGCAGGTACTCGTCCTTTCCGACTGATAAATACTGCTACTCCGACCTCGGACAACAGCTGAATCTGCTTACCAGAACGTCGTCATAAATCGGCGTCAAAATTATATCTGATTGCTCGAATATCACGACTAATGACCGTCCGTCGTCGTCACCTCCTGCAACTCGCTGGAGTTGCCGGGGCGATTGGACTGACAGGGTGCAACGGTCTCGGTGATGGCGAAAGTGACGATGACTCGCAGATTGACGATGACGAACCGACAGACGACCATGATGACGGCGAGGATGAAGATGACGGAGAGGACGAAGTCGAGCCGGATTCCCCCGAAATCACCTCCTTCGACCTTGGGATCCCGGAGGAAAGCGGTCTGCTCACCTACGAACTCAGTGTCGAGGCAGACGATGAGATCGATGAGATCTGGATCGAGACCGAAACGGGCACTGAAACCATCCCGGTAGGCGACACAGTTTTTGAAGATACAGGAACAATTGAAGCCCAGCCCGCGTCGATCAACGATGTTGAAGTCGCAGCTATAACGAGCGAGGAAGGAGAAAGCACACTCACTGCAGAACAATACGCCAGAGAATTTGACGTCTACGACGGCGAGGTCGACTTCGATTTCTCCCCGCACTATCTGCTGTTCTGGAGTACCCACCACGGCCATCCACAGTTCGAGGAGACACCGGCTGATGGTCCTGTCGCCGCGGTCGGCGAACCCGAGGTGGAGTGGTATTCACAGAAGGTGGAGGACTTCGACCGGCACAACCGGGAGGCGTTTGAGCGTCACTTCGACTGGATGCGCGGCCACGGCATCAACCGCGTCCAGTTCAACATGGGCGAGAACGACGTGGAGCAGGATCGGATTCGGATGTACAGAGACGAGGTCGAACTCTTTGATGAAATGCAAATCGAGTTCTCTCACCCCATTATACAGGCGTTTCGACGGGAGCGCGACATCTTCGGCGACTACGAAGTCATGGTCGAGATAATCGAAGCGCACGATAACGTCGCTACTATCGACGGCCGCCACGTCGTATACTTCTGGGGATTCGCCGGCCTGTACCACGAGGAGGAGATTTACGACCGTATCGTCGATGAATACGGGAGTTTAGAAGAGTTGGTCGAGGAGATACGAGACGCGTTGACCATCGACGACACCGAACCGTTCCTGGTACCGGACATCTGGGACGTGGGCGAAGCCTGGGACGACCACGGTCACGAACCCGACGACCTCTACGACGCAATTATCGCGTGTGATGGCGTCTCTCACTGGGATTCCGGCCTACTCAATCCGAGTGGCGAGGCGACACCAGAAGAGTACCTCGCCAGCATGCGAGACCGGATCACCGGCACGAGAGCGTTCGCGGAAGAGCACGACCTCGAATATATTCCGTTCATTCTCCCGGGATTCGACGACCGTGATAACGAAATCTGGGGCGAAGGACGCTACGCCGAACCGTCGCCGGAGTTGCTCGGAGAGATGGCAGATCTTGCAGTCGAGTACTCGACGGTTGATCTCTCGTTCATCGCCACGTGGAACGACTGGGCAGAAGGCCACATGCTCGAACCAGGAACATACGACGGCGAGGAGTACGGAACAGCCTACCTCGAAGCCCTCCAAGAACGAATGGAGAATGCAAGATGAAGGATCGACAACCAAACCGTTCTAATTCCGCCGCCGCACACTCGCAACGCGCGAAATCGAAACCGTCCACGGACGGGCTGGAGATCTATCACAATAACCTCCCGAGCAGCCGTATCTCGCGGTGATTCCTGAGATATCGGTGGCTGACACTGAAGTGGTGAACGGGGACGTCCCAAGCAACTGCACCCGGCAACCGTTAGCCTCTTGGGTATGAATATGATATGAGTATGTATGAGTGGGATGAAAAAACGGCGGGTCGGTGACCGCGGACAGGTCACCATCCCCAAGGAACTGCGCGAGGAATTCGACATCCGCGGCGGTGATGAGGTAGAAATCCGCAAAGACGCGGGAAAAATCATCATCGAGAAACCGATCACTCGAGAGGATCTCGCGGCCGGCTATCGTGCGCGAGGTGATTACCTTCGAGAACTCCACGATGAGATGGATGGCGTCTCACAGGAGGCCAACGAGTATCTTGGCGACCCCCCGGAGTGGGTGTAGATGGAGATACGCCGGGGCGACATCGTGATCGTCGAACTTGACCCGACAAAAGGGTCAGAACAACAGGGGACGCGACCATGTCTGGTCGTTCAGAATAACGTCGGGAACGAGAACGCGCCCACGACGATCGTCGTCCCCTTCACGACATCGTTTGATGATGAGTTGTATCCGTTCGAAGTGCTCGTGCGGGCCGACGAGTGTCACCTTCGAGAGGATTCCGTCGCAATATGCAGCCATATCCGAACGGTGTCGATCGAACATCGGATCAAAACAGTCATCGGATCCATCCCTGAAGAGCGAATGCGTGACGTGGATACTGCACTTGAGTATAGTCTCGGGCTTCGTGGTTCGTGGTAGTTCCAGGACGACGACCACGTCCGAGTGGGCCTGTCAGTCCCAACGTCTGAGTGGATCGGTGGCCTGTGCGTAGCTACCACTGCCGTACCAACGTACCGCCGCGTCCCAGCACCTCCACGGTCCGGGTAGCTCACTGCACTTGCTTACCGATCATTCCGAACCCGTCGGATCGGCCGAAAACGGTAGGAAGAAGGCCTCTGTAAGCCTAGACCGGGATTTGAACTCGCCGAGACGTTCCTGCTCGTCGCTTTCGCTCCTGTGCGGGCGTGCGACTCGTCTGCTCAAATCCCGCATGGCTTTCGCTCCTCACCTTTGTTCGTCGCAGAAAGCCTAGGCCGGGATTTGAACCCGGGCTCTCGTCCTTACCAAGGACGCGCTTTACCGCTAAGCTACCCAGGCACGCATTCGCTGATAGCCGCGATTGTTGTTTGAACGTTTCGATTTAATCGTCAACCGAAGTGGTAACCCCGCCACTGCTTGCGGTCTCCGTGCTAACAGTCGACAACCGGTCCGTGACGGAATCGGCAAGCGAGTGTTCAAGCGCAGCAAAGCTAGCGTCGGAAACTTCCTCGCCCAGGTCCGCTGCAAACTCCCGCAAGCCGGGCGTAACGGTTCCGTCGAGCGTTGCCCCGCCAACAACCGCCAGTTCGAGCACGTCCCGTTCAAGATTCGTATCAAGCGCTGATTCACCCGTTTCAGCACGGAGTGTCTGGTCGCGACCAAACGACCGGACGGTCTCGACGGCTCTGTCTGCAGCTTCAGTGCAAGCCAAGAGATAAAATCCCCGTGCAACCATCACATCAGCGACCAAAATAGCAAGGTTGGCTTCCGTGGTGGTTTCGTCTACGTCCTCAGGCGTCTTTTCCAGGTCTGCTCTCGTCCAAGGCTCGTCCTGTGAGAGCGTTCTGGTCAGTCGCAATCCATCATAAATAAGCTGTACACCGGCTGCTCTGCAGGCGATTGGCTCCGAAAGTGGCTCTCCTGAGAGTGTCCCATCCGGCCCAGTTCCGGTCTCGCGGGCAGTCAGAATCGTCACAATCCCGGGAACCATCGACCCATCGTCGAGTTGCCTGGCAATGCGTTCGCGTAACCCGGCAGGCTCGACGTCGGCGATTGCATCGTGTGCAGCCCGACGTGTTGCCGCGGCTTCGTCCATTACGACGCACTAGGGAAGCGAAAGGCAAAGAACTTTGGAAACCCCGGCCGACCCGCGGTTATGATAGACACAACCCAAGACGGCGATATCCTCGACGTGACGTTCAACCGGCCCGAGCGTCGGAATGCTTTCACGCGCGATGGTCTAGCGGACCTTCGTGAGACATTCGAGACAGCAACCGCGCCAGTGGTCTATCTCTCCGGCGCTGGCACGGCTTTCAGTGCGGGCGCAGATTTCGATGTCGTCTCCTCGCTTTCCGCTGACGAAGCTGAACCGTTCATCCGCGAGGGGCAAGCCGCTGCACGCGCTATCGAATCCTACGACGGGGCTGTCGTCGCCGGCATCGACGGACCGGCACGAGGCGGCGGTGTCGAACTCGCGCTCGCCTGTGACATTCGTGTTGCCACACCGGAGGCAACCTTCGCAGAAACCGGTGTCTCGCTCGGCCTCTTCGGTGCCTGGGGTGGAACCGCTCGGCTACCACGAATTATCGGTGAAGGCGATGCGCTGGAACTCTCGCTGACCGGTCGGACGCTCGATGCATCCGAAGCCCAGCGCATCGGACTGGTCAGCCGCGTTGTCGATGACCCACGAACTGTTGCCGAAGAACTCCTCGATAACGACTATGCCGCATTGCGGACGCTCAAACAGCGAATCCGTGACCGAGATTCCCTCGAACAGCAAGAAACACGCGAAATCGAAGCGTTCCAGCAGCTAATTGCCTCCTTCGAGTTGGAGTGATAGGTGTACTGACTCAGACCGCCTCAGGCTCACTCATCGACGTACTCAAACCCAACCACATCGCGCTCGCCCATATGATGTTGGGTGAGATAATAGCAGACGCCGGGTAGGTGTGCGGCTCCAACAATGACATGGACCGTTTCAGCGCTGCTGTGATAGACACCATAATCAGCAATTCGCTCGTTTCTCGCGTGAGTCATACACTCGAGTTCGCGGTCGTGACGGCGAAGCCACTCCCGTTCGAGTGGTTGAGGGAGAAACGCCGCCCAGTAATATGCCTGTAACTCCTGAAGTTTGCTCGGGTCCTTCGAAGCTGCTTTCGAGAGTTCGAACGCACGGTAGCTTTCACCTGTTCCAAACTGTTCATGACTCATCAACAGGTCCGAGGCAATATCGCCGATTGCACGAGCGAACCGGTCGCCGTACACCTCACTTCCAGAATCAATCAGTGAAAACGACACCTCCCGGAGCTGCTCACGAACCTCTCGAATGGTTTCGAACCCGTTGGTGAGTGGTTCCGGAAACTGGTCGGCCGTTGGGGTTTCATAGTCGTTATCGTGACACAACCGTAGCGCCCACAGGTAATCATCGCTCTCACAGACATCGGGATACTCTCGAAAATACATCGACCAGAGCCCCTGTTCACAGTAGACGCCTTCGCCCGCTTCGAGGTACTCCTCAACGACTGTGTGTAATAGGTCACGCTCTTCGTCTGTATCCGCGTGCGTAATCCCGTGAACCACAAAGTGCTGATTCCCAACCGGTACCGAGACACCCGGAAGCGGTCCTGGCTGGAGTACTCCATCAAGCGACCCCTCATGTATCTCTCGCCACCGTCGCTTTGCTGCAAAATACGCTTCTTGGTCGGATTCTGCCTCGGTAAGCACACGGAGTTTAGCAAGTGAGTTGGCAGCACGAACCTGCTTCACCCACTCGGTATCGGCACCCTCAAGCGTCGATTCTGCTGGTGCTTTCATCCTGATTGACCTACTACTGTTAGAGGAGCGTCACGTATAAATGCCACCGCTCCAACGAGTTTATCCACGCGAACCGACAATTTATGACGGTTCAACACTGTCTCTATACTGAATGAGAGGTCGACTACTGACTGTTGCCCTGACCCTGCTGTTTCTTGGAATTGGACTAACAGTGGTTGTAGCGGGGGGTGCGAGCGCGACACCAGCCGCAGAGACCACAGCACCAGCGGATGGTGAGCTATCTGGAGAGTTGCCCGAGATTGATGGTGCGCTTGCATCTGAACACGATGTTATCCAGCCGTGTGCCGCCGAGCCACCGGATGACTTCTCGGACCCGGATGGCGAAACCGATGAAGTGATTGGCTGGGTTGAAGGCTACTGGTATAACGAGCCACTTGATTTGGCAATCGATGACGGGCTTGACGAAGATGAACTTGAAAAGCTCAGCGCACGGACGGCAGCACGGTTCGAAGCGATGCGCTGTATCACCGTTGATGATGGGCTGCCACCGGTTGAGATTATGGACCGCGAACAGTTCCAAGAAAACCAGGAACAAGAGTTTGCTGCAGTTGGTGAGGAGGAACGACTCTTCGATAATGCCAAGATGGCGACACTCTTGATGGTCGATACTGAGACGGATTCAATCGACGTTCGCCAGCAGGACCGCGGCGACCGAGTCGGTGGCTATTATGACTTTATCGCCAATGAAATCGTGGTCATCTCTGAGAATCCTGACTCGTTATTGATTGATGAAGAGATTCTTGCTCACGAGCTGGGTCACGCAATCCAGGACCAGCAGTTCAACCTGAGCCAGTACGAACGGCCAACCGTGGATAAAGATAAAGGAAAACTCGGCGTGATAGAGGGTGATGTCCACCTCATCGAACATGAATATCTCCGAGCCTGTGAAGCGGACCTCTGGGACGAACCCTGTATTACACAAGACGATGCTCCTGGTGCTGCAGGCGAACCGCCAAGCTGGGAACTATATTTCAAAGATTTCCAGCCCTACAGCGATGGGCCAAATTTTGTTGAACACATCTACGAGAGCGGAGATGGCTGGGAAAGCGTAAATGACCTCTATGACGAGATGCCCGACAGCGCGCTGTATACCGTCTACCCCGAAAAGTTCGGCGAGATTGAAACGGTAGATGTCGAGGTTCCCGATGAAAGTACAGATGAGTGGGAACGAATTACGATAGAAGATCAACTGACTGGTGAAGAGCTTGCAGCGGATACCATCGGCGTGAGCGGGATAACTGGTGTCTTTGCGGGACCTGACCCACGCTCCGAGTCCGTCCTTTCGATTCAACAACTAGTCAATCAAGACCCAACAAACCCACAGAACTACGCACACGATGAAACCGAAGGCTGGCGCGGTGACTCGCTCGTCGCTTACTCAACTGATGAAGAAAACAAGGCGGCAGTCTGGCAGCTAGAGTGGGCGAGTGAAGCCGATGCCGAACCGTTTGTCGAAAGCTACGGAGAAGCACTCGAAATACACGGCGGCGAAGCTGTCGATGGTGACGGGAACATCTACGAAATCGGGACGGACACGTTCGAGATGGCCGCTGCTATCGAGCATGAGGGTGAAACCGTTACAATCGTGACCGCCCCAACAGTTGACGACCTTGACGATGTCCATCAGGGGCTTGGAGTTGATACTGAAACCACCGACGATGCGACCGACACTGAAGGTGATGACGCTGATGCCGACGGCGCAGGCTTTGGAGTAATCATCGCCGCAATCGCTGCACTGACCGTCGGGCTCCTTGCTCGCCGGACAAACTGAAAAAATCACCCGGGATTTTCTCAACCCTCAGACCCGATTTCTTTAGGCAACTGCACACGTAAGCGAAAGTGTGTGTACGATTGCGCTCGCCTGGCAGGTCTTTGAAGGCGCCCCTGTCGTCCTGGCCGCAAACCGCGATGAGTATTTCGAACGTCCCTCTCAACCGCCCGCAGTCCGTGAGTGGGATGTAACCGCTGTCGCCCCACTCGATGTCGAAGCTGGCGGGACGTGGACCGGGTATAACGAACACGGCGTCGTCGTAACTATCACCAACCGCTGGACGGACGACAACATCGAAGGAATGCGGTCTCGGGGGCAGCTCGTGAAAGATGCACTTGGCTGCCAGAGCGCGCTTGATGCCGCACGCCTCATCGAGCGGGAACTTGATGAGAGAGTCTACAACGGTTTTCATCTACTTGTGGCCGATGCAACGGCAGCAGTGCTTGTCATCTGGGACGGACACCGCGAGATTCAAACGCTTGAGCCAGGAACACATCTGATTTTGAATGTTGGGGCAAACGGCGTCTTCGAACTACCGGAATCATACCGAGAGGCGGGCGAACGCCAGGTCGAAAGCGCACAGAAACTCCAGCCAGCTATTGTTCCGGAACCCGGAGAGGATGCCCACTCGTGGCTCACCCGCAGTTCGGAATTGCTCGCAGACCACGAGTACGGCGTTTGTCTTCATGGCGAGGAGTTCGGAACGAAATCGGCAACCCGGCTGTTACTCTCCGAGGATGAAGCTATCTACGAGCATGCAGAAGGACAACCGTGCTCGACCGAATTTCAGCCCGTTGATGCCAATATCCGATAACACGTCGAATTGGGAGAAGACCACTGCTATCCAAACTTTCCGGTGATGTAATCTTCGACGCGTTGACTTTCGGGGTTCTCGAAGATTTTGTCGGTATCGTTGAACTCGACGAGTTCGCCACCAGTAAGAAAGACGGCCGTTTTATCCGAAATCCGTGCTGCCTGTTGCATGTTGTGGGTAACGATGACGACCGTAAACTCCTCCGCTAACTCTTCGATGAGGTCTTCAATTTTGGAGGTCGCCACGGGGTCAAGCGCTGACGCCGGTTCGTCCATCAGAATTACCTCCGGGTCAGGGGCGATTGCGCGAGCGATACAGAGTCGTTGTTGTTGTCCACCGGAGAGGTCAAGCCCCGATGAATCGAGTTGGTCTTTCACCTCGTCCCAGAGTGCCGCTCGTCGCAGCGCGTCCTCGACTTTCTGGTCCATATTCTCTTCTTTCCCCTGGACTCGAAGTCCATAAGCAACGTTATCGTAGATGCTTTTTGGGAACGGATTGGGTTCCTGAAAGACCATGCCGATGGCTCGGCGAAGCGCAACAGGGTCGACATCGTCGTCGTAGATATTTTTCCCCTCAAATCGGATTGTCCCCTCGACTCGGCAGGTGTCGATGAGGTCGTTCATCCGGTTAATCGAACGGAGGAACGTCGATTTCCCACAGCCAGATGGACCAATCAACGCAGTCACCTGCGTTTCTGGGATATCCATATCGATACCTTGCAAAGCCTGGTCGTCCCCGTAGAAGACATCGAGGTCACGGGATTCGATGATGGTACGGTCGGTTCGTCCAGTCTGGTTGTCAGGGCGGTCGGTCGTGGTTTCGGATTGTGTCTGTTCGAGACTCATGATTACTCGTATCGGTTACGGATGTAGATTGCAGTCAGGTTCATCAACAGGAGGACGGCAAGCAAAACGACGCTGCCCGCAGCGGCGATATGCTGGAACTCCGGTTGCGGCTGTGAAGCCCACTCGAAGATTTGCATCGGCATTGCCGCGAACGGGTCAAACAGCGACCCCGGCGGGACAAACATCGTTGTCGCTGCACCAACCATCAGAATTGGTGCGGTCTCTCCGATAGCCCGGGACAGCGAGAGGATTGTTCCGGTCATAATTCCCGGAATCGCCGCCGGCAAGACGATATCGCGGGTGACCTCCCATTTGGTTGCGCCGACGCCATATGCCGCCCGACGGCGCGAATCAGGGACGGCACGGATTGCCTCCTGTGAGGAGACAATAACAATCGGTAAAATGAGCAGCGTCAGCGTCAGCGCACCGGCAAGCAACACCGACCCCATTCCAGCAGCCTGTACGAACAGGGCCAGCCCAAGCAGTCCGTAGACAATCGAGGGAACGCCCGCCAAATTCGAGATGTTCGCTTCGATAAATCGGGTGGTTCGATTGTCAGGCGCGTACTCTTCAAGATAGATAGCTGCACCGACACCGAGGAAGATGGTGAAAATGGCAGTCAGGGCAATCAGGAAAATCGATCCAACAAGCGCTGGATAGATGCCAGCGCCACGGCCCCCGACGTAGTTCTCTGGGAACCAGGATGGCGGATGCGTCAGGAACGTCCAGCTCAACCACCCCCAGGATTCAATAATCAAATCAATGATTAACAACGCCAGTGCAGCGACCCCGAACAGCGTTGAGGCGAAACAGAGCGCGACAAAGAGACGTCCATATCGCCGTTTCTTTGCAAGCCCACTGTCCGATGTGAAGCCACTGAACTTGTCTTCTGCAGCCATCAGTTCAGCACCCCGTTGTTCCGGTTCATCAGTC
>LKNH01000082.1 GCA_001564135.1 Halobacteriaceae archaeon Tc-Br11_E2g27
GGGAAGCGACAGTCCGGCACAGAACAGCGCGCTTGATGGAACTGCACTCACGCCGAGTTACTTCGAACATTTTGACGAGGTGACGACACAGGGTGAGGGGGCAGAGCGTATTGCTGAACAGTGGGATATCACACGGGAAGATGCAGATGCCATCGCGCGCGACTCACAAAAGCGGTGGGGGGAAGCTGCGGATGCTGGCCACTACGATGAGCAGGTCGTCCCCGTTGAGACGGAACTCGAAGGAGAGGAAATCACGGTCGAACAGGATGAACATCCACGACCAGGGACTGACATGGATACGCTCGGCGACCTACCGCTAGCCTTCCGGCCAGAAGGCGAGGGTGTCGTGACGCCTGGAAACGCATCCGGCATTGTCGACGGCGCTGCTGGGGTGCTTGTCGCGTCTGGTGACGCCTGCAACGAATACGGATGGGACCCGATGGCCCGCATTGTTGATACGAAAGTCGTCGGCGTTGACCCACTGACCATGTTGACGGGACCGATTCCTGCTACTGAAGAGATACTTGCTGCGAACGATATGACTGTCTCGGATATCGACCGGTACGAGGTCAACGAGGCGTTCGCTCCGGTCGTCAACGCGTGGCTTGAAGAGACGGGCGCTGACTGGGACCGAACGAACGTCTGGGGCGGCGCAATCGCACACGGACATCCGCTCGGCGGGACCGGTGCAGCACTGCTTGGAAAGCTTCCGTACCAACTCGAGGAATGTGGCGGGCAGTACGGTCTCTCGACGATGTGTATCGGCTTTGGACAGGGTATTGCGACACTTATCGAGCGCGTGTGAGGTTAGGTCTGGCACGTGTCTGTTGGTGAAAAGCGGTTGAGACCGCCGCCATCTTCGGGCTTTTTGTCAGTTCATCCCGTTGACAGCGTATGGAGTTAGCAGACAAGACCGTCTTGATTACGGGGGCTGCATCGGGGATTGGGGAAGCAACAGCGCGTGCCTGCGCTGATGAGGGTGCGTATGTCGTGGTAACCGACCTCAACAGCTCTGACGGTGAAGCGCTTGCCGAAGAGCTTGCAGATATCGGGGCTGGTGCGGAGTTCCATCGACTTGATGTCACCGACAGCGACCGGTTTCACGAGGTAGTTGAAGAGGTGTCGGAGACGCATGGTATAGATGTACTGATTAACAACGCTGGCACTGGACACCCTTCTGCCTACGTAGAAGATACCGACGATTCGATGCGGGATTTCGTGCTTGATGTGAACATTAACGGGGTATGGAACGGTTGTCATGCGGCCTTGCCACATATGAAAGAACAGGGCCACGGTGCCATTGTCAACGTTGGCTCGCTGGCCAGTATCCGGGGCCTCCCCAAACAGGCCGCCTACTCGCTGAGCAAGGGAGCAGTACTGAACTTCACGCGGGCTGTTGCGGCGGAAGCGGGGCCGAAAGGCGTCCGCGTCAACGCTGTCTGTCCAGGATTTACCGATACCCCGTTGCTTGAGCAGTATCTGGCTGTCCAGGACGACCCTGAAGCCGCCCGGGAAGCACTCCGGCAGGATTACCCGCTCAAACGGCTCGGCGAGCCAGAAGAAATCGCAGACTGCATCATTTTCCTTGCCAGCGACCGCGCGTCGTGGGTGACGGGCCACGGGCTCGTCGTGGATGGTGGATACGCCACAAGCTAGCCGCTGTTAGCTGTAAATGGCGCCAGGAAGATAAGAAAGAATAAACCAGATGAAGGGCTATGAGATGAACTCGTTATCGCGCCAGTTAACACCGCCATCGGAGTCGTCTTCCGTTGGGTCTTCGGTGACGGTAATCGAGGCGGGGGCACGCTCACCATCTTCGATACGGATAGCTTCTAAATCATCCTCGGTGGTTGCCACGGCAGTGAGCGTTCCTTTCTCCGCGCGAAGGGCAATCTCACAGAGCACTTCGAACATGGGGTACTGCAGTGCGGTGTTTTGTAACACCGTCTCTCGGTCGCCTTTGAAGCAGGCGTACTCGACGAGTTCGGATTCGATTTCCTCTTCTTCCTCGAGTGCACCCCACTGCGGACCGCCACCGGTTCGTGGCGGTTTTCCGGGTCCAGCGTCCGGGTCTTCCTCGTAGACCCGATTTTCCGTCACGCTGGCTTTCAACTGTGCCGTTGGCGTGTACTTGCTCAGGCTGTCGTCGGCTGGAACAGCGCTGATGATGAGTGTGTTGTTTCGTCTGGTAATGTCGACATCTTCGATATCTACCGGGAGTTCCGGGTCATCGAGATAGTCGTACAGGTCTTCCAGCGGCAGTTCCAGTGTCGAGTGAAGTCTGTATACACGGCTGGTCATGGTTAGCTCGAATGTGTCGGTCGGCTGCCCTGCACTGTGACCGAATCGTACCCGGACGTAGGAGCCCCTCACATAAATGGCCTACCCTTTTGGGTGCGCTAGAACTTCACACTGTCGCACGGGGATATCCCTTTAGCCATTCACTCGTCTAGCAGGGCCGTTGGCGGCGAACCAGTAAGTTCGTCCCGGTCGTGTGGTTCCTCGAAATCAAGGGTTGGGCCTGCGGCGATGATGCGCGTCGGGGTTACTTCTGGATGCGTGGTGTAATAATGTTCTTTGATATGCTCCATGTTCACCGTCTCACCGACGCCAGACAGCTGGTAGAGCTCTCTCAGATATTGCCAGAGATTATCGAACTGGTGGATAAACCGCTTGTTACACATAAAGTGGGTATGATAGACCTGGTCAAATCTGACCAGCGTGGTGAACAGACAGATGTCCGCCTCGGTGAGTCGGTCACCGGCGAGATACCGTTGGTCGGCAAGTACGTCGTCCCAGTGAGCCAGTGCATCGAACAATTCGGTTACCGCGTTATCGTATGCCTCCTGTGACTGGGCAAACCCTGCGCGGTAGACACCGTTGTTGATTGGCTCGTAAATCTCGTCGATAATTCGGTCCACTTCGTCCTGATACCCCTCTGGGTAGAGGTCGACATTGCGGGTCGCATATTCGTCCATTTCGGTATCGAGCATCCGCAGAATCTCTTTGGATTCGTTGTTGACGATTGTTTCACGTTCTTTGTCCCAGAGTACAGGCACGGTTACGCGGCAGGTTACGTCCGGGTCGGCCTCCTGGTAGAGTTCCCGAAGGTACTCGGAACCGTTGACGCTATCGGCCGTACAGCCCTTTTTGTCCGGCGTAAATTGCCACCCGTCCTCGTCGCGGAAGGGGTCGACGATATCGACCGAAATTGCATCCTCGAGCCCTTTCATCGCACGAATTAGGAGTGTTCGGTGAGCCCACGGGCACGCGTAGGAGACATACAAATGGTAGCGTCCGCTTGCTGCGGGGAATGTGGCATCTGGCTCAGCACGGAGTTTGTCACGGAAGGTCGTCGTCCCCCGTTCGAACTCCCCATCTTCGTTCGTTAGTTTGTAAGTGTCAGTTCGCCATTCACCGTCAACGAGCATATTCATACCGCAGTGTATGGGCGGAATACGAATAAAGCCGGCAGTACGGTCAGCGCAACCGAATAATTCTTCATCTGACAGTAGCTGTGACACACTCCAACAGGACGGCCACAGTTCGAAGGCTTTATTCTCACGGTTGGCCACATTCAGGCAAGAACAAACTATGTCGGACAAACCAGCCTCGATGTACCGGGATATCGACAAGCCCGCGTACACGCGACGAGAGTACATCACTGGCATCCCTGGCTCGAAGATTGCGCAGTTCGAGATGGGAGACAAACAGAAAGATACGGACGAGTATCCGGTGCAGATTTCGCTGCTTGTCGACGAAGCAGTGCAGATTCGTCACGGCTCGCTTGAAGCCTCACGGCTGTCGGCGAACCGTCACCTGATTAAGGAACTCGGTGAGGGGAACTACCGAATGACCCTCCGGAAGTTCCCACACCAGGTTATCCGTGAGAACAAACAGGCAACCGGCGCGGGTGCAGACCGTGTTTCCGACGGAATGCGACAGTCGTTCGGTAAGATTGTCGGAACAGCCGCGCGTATCCAGGCCAACGAACAGCTCTTCACTGCCTGGTGTGACGTTGAACAGGCCGAGGCTGTGAAAGAGGCCTACCGCCGTGCGTACAACAAGATTACGCCGCCGTGTACGATTCGCGTCGAACGCGGCGAGGAACTGCTCGTTTCCTGAACAGGCGTTTTTCCTCTCACGCTTTTGCTCCCATAGCGGGACGCTCGCCTGTCGATCGGTATACCATCACTCCTTTGGTCTCCTCTCCCTTCTTCTTCGGCATGCTGCGTCTCGCCGTTGCTACGGAAGCAGAAACCTATGAGCGGATGCAAGACCCACTTGCGGAACGCGGAATCGAAGTGGCCCCTATTCAAACGAGCAACCGCACATTCGCTGTGAGTGAAAATGGACAACGTAACTTCCCCGATGGAGATTTTGATGTCGGGTTTGTCTTTCCATCACGACTCGCTGAAGGTGGCGTAAGCGAAGCACTTCTTGGCATCAACTGGGTGAACGGCCGCGAGGAACTGCTTCGCTCTCGGTTCAAAGGCGAGACGCTCGCCCGGCTTGCCCGGGCAAATATCCCCGTTCCCGATTCAATCACGGTCTCAAACCCCACAGATACGCAATCGTTGATTGCAGCATTCGAACAGTTCGACCCACCGGTTGTCGTTAAACCAAACTCGACGACGCAGGGAATCGGTGTTGCGAAAGCCCATGACCTCGATTCCTTCCTTGGCATCTGTGATTATCTCGACTTGGTACACGATTACCGCGCGACCGGCGACCGGTCGTTTTTAATTCAGGAATATATTCCTGAAGCACGCGATTACCGCGCAATGGTTGTCGATGGTGAGTATGCTGGCGCTGTACAACGAAGACTGCCTGCGTCGGCCCTTGCGGATGGCCGGTGGAAACACAACGTCCACCGTGGGGCTGTCGCTGAGGGCGTTTCTCTCGACGCAGAACTTCAAACGCTTGTTGAAAACGTCGCCACAGCCCTCGATATTCCATGGCTTGGTGTCGACTTGTTAATCCGTGACGACCGTGTCGTCGTCAACGAAACGAACGCCCGTCCAACTATCGATTCGGCTACAAAATACGAAGACGGTTTCTGGGATGCCGTTGCTTCCCTTATCAACAAGCAACTCAGGGAATAAACAGGGTAAACCCAACAGCGATAAGCAGCGTCACCACAATCCACAGAATCACAATCAGATAGACGTGTCTGGTGTACGTTTCGTTATCGTCGACGGGCATGAGCCTATCCAGGTCAACCATCGTGTTCCATATATAATTGGTCCGGAACTTAGTTCTATTCCCCAACAGGCTTCCAGCCACGCAGCTTTTATATATCGATACTTGTGGAGTTATCGACGCGGTCAAAGGTTACTTCGAGGATGCCGTTATTGTAGGTAGCTTGTGCGGAATGTTCGTCAACGCGACTCGGTAGAGAGATTCGTTCGCTGTAGGTTCGTTCACTGCCGCTCGCTTCGAGCATCAGCGTCTGTCCATCACACTGGAGGTCAATGTGCTCTTTTTCGACACCGGGGATATCGGCGATAACGCGCAGCGTTTCGCCGGTTTCGTGAATGTCAAGATGAACATCGCCACCGCCACTTGTTGCTGGAGCGCCTGCGTTGTGTTCGAAGTGGAACTCTGCGTTGCCATTGAACATATCGTTCATCATGCGTTCAATCTCGTCGAAGAACTCATCGAATGGGTCGTCGCGATTCATGCCAGAGGGTAAGACGATGAAAGGGAAAAACTTTGGGCAAGTATGCGTGGCAAAAGATGACTGTCATGCAATTGTACCGTCAGGTGGTTTCTTTGACGAGGCAGCGATTGCTTACAGCAGTTCAAGGCGAAAGCCCACGAGTTCAGTCGTGTGGAGGAGGTCAATGATACTACCGGACGTAAGCCTTTAAACTATCTCGCCACCCCGGGGTGGCGAGTACATTTACGAAGTTACGTCCGGCAGTATGAGAAACCGGTATCGTCGTTCCCACGGCTTTTGTACTATAACCGCGAAAGTGGGATATGAGCGAACCAACTGAGCGCGTTGCAGTCTCCTGTCCGGCCTGTTCGCCGGAGGCGGAGACCGTCCATGAGATATTGCGCAACGGCGGACAGGCAACTGTCCGATGTACTGCCTGTAGTCACGTCCACAAAACGACAATCGAACGGGAACGGACTGTTGATACGGAAGTCATTATTTCACAAGATGGCGAGTCGTTCTCCTCAAGCGTCTCGGTCCCTGCAGATGAGAAACTTGCGGTCGGTGAGGAGTTTCTTGCGGAGACTGACGAAGCAATTATGACAGCACGGATTACCAGCCTTGAAACCGCAGATGGCCGTCAAGATGAAGCCCGTGGTGAGGCCGTTGAGACTATCTGGAGCAGAGCAGTTGGAAACGTCAGCGTAAACGTCACGCTTCATCCCAAATCCGGCACGCGAGATGATACTCGGAGTCTCAAGCTTCAGGTGCCCGGTGAGTACGAGTTTACCGTCGACGAAGTCGACGAAATCGGTGGTGAGGAGTTCACCGTCGAAGGACTCTATCTCCGTGACGATGCCGAGGGATATCAACACGAAAAGCTTGACCATCCTGGCGACAGCGCCGTTGCGAAAGATATCCAGCGGGTATACGCCAGAGATGAGTCGACCAGTGCGTGGTCGGCGTGGTAGGATGAGCCACCAACAAAAGCGGCGAGAGCTTGTCACCCAGCTGGAACAGCGGGAGTCGCTTTCGGAGGAAACCAGCGACGCCCTGCGTGCAGTTCCACGCCATAAATTCGTTCCCGCACAACATCGTTCGGGAGCGTACAACGACCGGCCTCTCCCAATTGGGGATGGGCAGACAATTAGCGCACCGCATATGGTTGCTATCATGACGGAGTTGCTGGGGCTATCCGCCGGCGATACTGTACTCTAAATTGGCACTGGCTGTGGGTATCATGCCGCTGTTACCGCTGAAGTGGTTGGGTCAGAGAATGTGTATTCTGTGGAGTACCACGATTCGCTTGCAACCCGTGCACGTGAGACGCTTGAGTCGCTAGGGTATGGTGATATCTCGGTTCGAACAGGCGACGGAAAAGAGGGTTGGCCGGAACATGCACCGTTCGATGCAATTTATTTGACCTGTGCCGCACCTGCATTCCCACAATCACTCAAAGACCAACTCACCGTCGGCGGTCATCTTCTCGGTCCCGTCGGCAAGGGCCAGCAAGTACTAATTCGGGCAACAAAGCGTTCGGACGACCGGTTTGAGCGTGAAGAACACGGCTATGTTCGGTTTGTTCCTCTCCAGTGAACTACTCCTGCCACCTCCCTCGTGCTAACGCGCTCGCTCCTTGAGGCAGGGGTCTTGCCCGCCTGCATTTTAGATAACGCGTTGGCCGATGAAGGCGGTTGACTCAAGAGTACACAGCACGGAGAGGTTGTATGGACCCTTCGGTCTTGCGGGATGATATGGTCGACAGCCTGGAACACGAGAGCAAAGGCTGTCTCGAAAGCGAGTCTCTTTCCGTAGCGATGCGTGCGGTTCCTCGACATGAGTTTCTTGCAGACGAACAGGCTGCCTATGCCGACCGTCCGTTCGAGCAGTTTGGAACGCGCGTGCTTGCACCGAGTACAGTTGCTCGCTTGCTGGAGCCACTAGCCGCTGAGCCTGAGGATTCAGTCCTCGTTGTCGGTGCCGGCGTTGGGTATACAGCCGCCGTTTTGGCAGAGATTGTTGGCAGTGAGCATGTTCAGGCTATCGATATCAACCGCCGCATCGTCTATGCGGCACGTGAGCGACTGTCCCAAGCTGGGTACGAGGCTGTCCTCGTCGACTGTCGGGACGGTGCTGTCGGATTTGCAGAGTATGCACCGTACGATAAAATCCTGCTTGAAGCAGCGGCAGTTCGCCCGCCGCAGCCACTTCTCGAACAGCTTACTGCAGATGGGCAGCTAGTGATGCCGCTTGGGACACAACAGCAATCAATCGCTGTCGTTGAACCTGACGGCTCGGCGACTCAGCTTGGAGGCTGTGCGTTTGAGCCGATGCTCGTTGATGGTGAGCAGGCTGGAACCCTCGAACGCAACCGAATGCATCGGGAAGACCGCGAGTTTGCGAGGCGGCATGCTGAGCGACGCCGTGGCTGGGAACTTGATTGGATTGACTGGGATGGCTCATGACTGCTAGCTGTCAATCACAAGAATCCCTGTATTTTCGCGGTCGTCGGTATAATCACCTTCGGGTGGCCTAATATCGAGGGATATCTCCCCTCGGTCGCGGTTTTCTGAGAGCCTTGGGTCAAGCGATAACGTCGCATTACCGTCGTCTCCCGTTTCGGCAGTTGCCAAATCGGGTAACGATGCTGTTTCTCCCTCTGCGATGACAGTTGCCCCCGCTATCGTATCACCATTGCTGTCAACAACAGTAACCGTGACATCGGTTGGCTCTTCGTGGATTATTTCCGGCTCTGGCTGAGTTTCTAGCTCTGTTGACTCAAATGTCTCCATCCCATCAATCACAGTCATCATCACAGAGAGACATGCAACACCGACAACGAGGGCAATCACTAATCTGATTGGTAACCCTTCGATGGCTCGGTTGTCGTCCTGCAGCTTTCGAACTGACATACAGACGCTGGTCTCGTTTTTATATTTAAACGTGTGCTAATGATACCTACGTGGGAAATATGCCACTCTCTAATTTTCCCTTGTAGGTATGATACTTTCTATTATCATTATTTAAAATTGTAAAACAATACTGAACGTTCTCATGGTTCAATTACAATTAAGTAAGAGTATATAAAATGTAGGTACGAGTTAGCGTGGGGATTCACATGATAGCGCAACCAGCAGACACGAGAGCGTGTCTTCAGAACGGATTGAATAGTTTCCGGGGTGGTCTGACACGACACCGGGGGGTAGTTGTCGTGGCAATAACCATCCTCCTCGTCACGGCTTTGTCCGCAGTGATGATGGGTCCGGCAGCAGCGAGTGGACAAGGAGAGATAGAGTCTCCGGCAACTGATTCGACGATTGGTCCTGATTCACAGCTTGCGTATTCGGGGAACGCAACGTGGCCTCCAGCGGCTGAGGATACAGTCGATTATGGACTCATTCCAACTGATAACGAGCTTGAGATGGGGGATGATTCGACCGTCGACGTACACGTCACCGCACAGGATTTGGGGGAAAGCGACCCGATTCATAAACTCAGTTTCGAACTGGAATATGATGAGAGCGAAATCGAACTTGAAGATGTGACACCAACTGATGGGGTAATTGCAACAACTGCACAGGAGGATGATGCACTAGATATTCAGGAAACATCGGAACCTGGAAGTGATATCGTCACTGTGGAAGTCGACTGGGAAGGACCTGATATTGGTGGGGAAGAAATTCTTGAACAGATTACCGGGGAAGGCGAAGAAGTCGAGTTCCCAGCTTTCGATGACAACGACTTGTTCCGATTTACCTTCTCGCCAGGTGACGACGCTGAAGAAGGTGGGTTCTCAAGCGTCTCAATCGGTGACCGTGATGCAACTGGCGCGGAGACGTTTGGTATCATTGATAATATTTTAGGGACTGAACTGTTCAGCTATGAATCTGATAACATCTGGGCTGGTGAGGGGGTAGTCGAATTTGTCCCGGAATCGCTGGAGCCATCAATTGACGGTGCAGTTGGTTCTTTCACAGCAACGAGCTCACCAGAAGGATACATTTCCTTCGGTGAGGATGGCGACCCTGGAAAGGAAGATGCCGTGGCCGAACTGCCACCCATCCCTGATTTTGATAGCTATGCTGACGACGAAATCCTTATCGAAGCGGACTTTACAGAAGATGGTGAGTGGCGCGCGATGCCTGACGATATCA
>LKNH01000083.1 GCA_001564135.1 Halobacteriaceae archaeon Tc-Br11_E2g27
GATAGCGTCACCCTGCCGTGCAAGAGTGAGAACGTTATTGATTATCCGTAACATCCGGTTGTGGGAATCACGAACACCAGTCAGCAACTCCTTTATTTCGGGGTCTGTAGTCATTTCAAGCGCTGCGTTCGTCCGACCGATTGCCACATCAAGCGGATTCCGGATATCGTGTGTGATGAGGCTCGCAAACTCATCGAGTCGCTCGTTTTGTCGCTGTAGTTCGTGCTGGCTTTCACAGTGGTCTGTGACATCGTGAAAGAGCACGACAGTCAGTTCCTCACCCGATTCGGTGGTCGTACTGAACTGTTCACATTGCAGATGTTTCGTTCCGGTCTCCGTTTCAACCTCTGCGATTTCTTCGCCTGCGTCCAACGTTTGTATGAGCGACGGATACGCAAGCACTGCATCAAGAGCGTCCCCCTCCGGTTGCCCATCGCTAAGGGCCGTAAACGCAGCGTTGGCAAGAAGAATACTACCGGTATCATCAACAACTGCCACAGCATCATCGACAGCGTTGATGATGGTTTCAGGTGTCACCGAGGTTTCGTCCTGTCCGCTTTTTGTGACCAGATAGAGCGCCCCGGCTAATCCGGTCGAAAGGAGCACGAGAAAGAACACTGCCCCGTACAGGACGAGCATTTCCATAGGAAAACGGTACGTGGCCCACACTGATATATGTACACCAAATAGAGTTAGGTATCGCAGCGAAAGAACTCCATACTGTTTTGATGATGGACGGCTGTAGCAATGAGTATGCCAATCGAAAAAGCTGCTGCCGAGACGCTTCGACCGCTTGCCTTCCGAGAGCCTTCAGAGGTTCTCGACGCTGACAAACTCTACACAGTCTACGAGATTGCCCGGCTCTTACAAGGGCTTGACCACGACGCTGAACTGGACGTTGAGACCGAAAACGTCCTGCTCGATTGGGCTATCCCATGGATGATAAAATACGCAGACGAGTTTGTGTTCGCCGACCCCGAATCCGATGCCGAGCCGGGCTATTATGGGCTGGCCGAGTGACAAGAAATCCGATTAGACGCCCATCTGCGCGGCCTGAAGCGCAATTTCGATATCGTGTTTTGGGTTCGTTGTTACGCTCGGACCGTGTCCACAGTGCATTTCATCAAGGTCATCAACGAGTTCGAGTAATCGGTTGATGCTACCGACAAGCGTTTTCCTGTTCCCTTCTGCTAAATCCGTCCGGCCAAAGCCACCGTTTGCGAAGATGAGGTCACCAGCAAAGAGCACGCCTGGTTTCCCAGCGTAGAAACAGAGATGGTCCTCTTTGTGACCCGGCGTGTGAAGCGCCTGATACTCATGGTCTCCGAGTTGAACCGTCTCACCGTCCGTGATTTCGTGGTCGACACCGTCTTGGTCGGTATCGTATCCCCAGACATCGACACCGAACGCCTCTGTCACTGCTTCAAGATTGCCGACGTGGTCATAATGCGTGTGGGTGAGCACGACCGCGTCAATGTCATCGACGTGGGTTTGGGTCTCTGAAACCACATCAAAATCAGTCCCAACGTCGACGAGCACGGTCCGTTCTCCCTCGACGAGAAAGACATTGCTCGTCATGGTGCGCTGAGCGCGAGCGAGATTTCGTATCATATCACTCGGTACTGGCTGACATGGCTTGTGGCTACCGATTGTCTCCGAACAACGCCCTAGAAGGCCAGGGCGTCAATGACAATTGCAATCAACACGAGGCCGAGATATGCGTTGGAGGCGTGAAAGGCACGGAATGCTGCCTGCTCAGTCTGTTCATAATGGAGGTTCACCACAGCGAGCAAGAACACGGCACCGAGTACGGCAGTCGTCACCGCAGTTACCCAGCCAAGGTCGGTGACCCAAATGAGTGCGCTGGCAAACGCCAGTGTCGAGCCGAGCCAAAACAGGATATGCTTTCGCGTCGTGGTCTCCCCGCGGACGTTCGGCATCATCGGAAACCCACCGCGTGCGTAGTCTTCCTTGTAGGCCAGGGCGAGATTGTAGAAGTGAGCGGGCGTCCACACAAAGATGAGCGCGGCGAGCAACAATCCAGCCACATCGATACGTCCGGTTACACCCGCCCAGCCGATGAGTGCCGGGAGCGAGCCAGCAGCGCCACCGATAACCGTATTCTGAACGGTATTTGGCTTAAGAATAAGCGTGTAGACGACACTGTAAAAGATGATTGCAACGAGTCCAAGCGCTGCCGCAAGTGGGTTTAGCTGCAAAAACACTAAAAGCGAGAGGAGAGTCAAAAGGAATCCAAACACAAGCGCATTGCGTGCCGGGACTTCATGCGTAACGAGTGGTCGGTCGTTGGTGCGCGACATTTTCTTATCGATATCCCGCTCAAGAACATGGTTGAATGTGCCGCTCGCACCGATAGCGAGTACACCGCCACCGAGTGTGAGAACAATCACATCGACCGTCAACGAGGAGCCAGCAGCGAGCGCCATCGCCGCTGCGGCAACGAGCGAAAGCAGCCACATAAGCCGAGGTTTCATCAGTTTGAAATACGCAAACGAGCGAGCTTTGAACTGCGTCCAAAGCGTTTGGTCGGAAAGCGGTTTGACGGGCGCTTCGGAGGGTGTTTCCGCTTCAACAGGTTCCACAGCCTCGCTTGTAAGGGGCTCATCAGCACCACCAGTGACGTATTCGAGGTGCCAGGCGAGGGCGACAAGAAGCAAGCCGAAGATTGTAACTCCTGCAAGAAGGTGCACACCGCCTGGAACGGTCGTTGCGGTCGCAATTAGGGCACCAATCCCAATCTGTGCAGGATATAACACCAACGCAATGGCAACCGTCGCTTTGACTTTCCGTGTCGTTTCTCCGCGAAACGCAGCGATTGCTGCTGCAACAACAAGGATGCCCACGAGTGCGGCCATCAGATGGTGGCCGAGGGCGACATACGCAGCAGTGCTATCCGGTGCATTCGTACAGACCGGCCACGAAGAACAGGCTTCAGCGGCATTGGAGAGCGATGCCGTCGCCCCGACAACGACGAGCAGGTAGACGCCAAACGTTGCCGCAGTTAGCAACGTTGTCATCCCGAGGCGAGGCCTGCGGATATTCATACTGGCACGTTAGTGCCGGTCTACTTAGGTGCCACGTTTTTATCACCGTCGTATCGAGGTTCCCGGTGGTCTAACATTGCGGTTGCCTCTCTCAGGGAGTCGCCGGAAATAGTTGCTCATCGAGTCGCTCAACGGTCTGTTCGAGCACAGGAACCATGTTCTCGGTATCTTCACGGTTGTACGCAATGAGCCGTTCGAGCGCGCCATCCACACCGCGTTCGTGTTCATGCCACAGTCGGACTGCCTCTCGCCCGTCAACATCCGGGAGTTCGCGCCCAATGTCAAGTGCTTCCTCGACGGCACTCAGTCCCCCAGAGAGACCGATTTTCCGACAGGTCGACATCAGGTCAATATGTGGACGGTCAAGTTGGATATCAAATGACTGTTCAAGAAACGGGATATCAAACCGAGCCCCGTTGAAGGTCACGAGCAATCCCACATCTGCAAACGCCTGACGGAGGCCATCCGTCGTGAGGTCATCCCCACGAACAAGTGTTCGTGTATCGCCGTCCTGGTGAAGCGTGACTGTCGTCACGACGCTTGAGCGGTGGTCAAGTCCCGTGGTCTCGATGTCGAAAAAGCAGGCATGCTCCCGGAAAGATTCGTACAGCCGCCATCGTTGGCCTCGTGGAAATCGGTCGTCAAAAAAGCGGATATCCTCTGACTGGAGGGCATCTTCCCCGGCGTCGATAAACGATTCAATATTTTTCGCTCTGGTTGTCCCAATACCGTCACATTCCGGAGTGAAGCCACTCCAGTGAGTGATTCCTTGTTCCCAGAGTCTTTTCTCGGTTTGCTCACCGACGCCATCGGCCCCGAGAAAGCTGTTGTCGACGTGCACGAGAGACCGTTATTCGCCAACCGAAATAACTGTACGGAATGATAAAGATGCAGAGGATACCAGACTACTGCCGTTCCCACACACCACGGAGACGGTCGCTTCCTGATACTGACTGCTGTCGAAAGCCAACAGTTGACCAGAACGGCTCTACCCTCGTGTCAAAATAGGCGACCAGTCTGTCGTGCTGTTGTTTCAGGTGTCGAACGAGCGCGGTTCCGATACCCTGGCCCCTGCGGCGGCGGCGAACGGCGATAGCGAGAATTTTTCCGTCGTCGACCACAGCGACGCCGACAATCTGCTCACCATCGGTAATATCTGTCACTGCAACGTAGACCTGTTTTTGTTCCAATAGCGAGGTCACTCGGTCATATTCGATTGCCAACAGCGCTCCATCAAGGACGTTGAATACTGTCGGGCGCTCCGCCGTTGTTGCCGTTCGAATGTCCATCTCTCTCAAGCAATCAGCCACCTTTGATAAGGCGAATAATTTGGACGCGTTCGACGGTCGAGTCAACTGGTTTATCCTCCGGAACCGGGGACCCATCCACGAGGAGGGAAACTTCGTGTTGGCTCACGTCGAACGACTCCAGCAAGTCGCCGTACGTCCGCCCATCCGCGTCAACCTCAATTTGTTCCTCACCGACCAGTTCGACTGTGACGCTCATAGCTTTCGATAGGAAGTGGTTGTGGTTCAGTATGTCGGTATTCCGTCTTGTGACTCAGTATGTCGTTACTCCGTTGCTTCAGTCGGTGCCGTTTCACCCTCGTCAGTTCCCTCGACGGACGCCTCTTCGGTGAGTCGGCGCTCTGCCTCATCGCGGTCTTCCGGGTAGCCAACGTCAACACGCCAGCCGTCCATCCGAATGGCATCGATAGTCCGTCCCGAATCCAACAGGAGGTCGATTGCGTCGCTGATTTCGTACTCGCCGCGGGCGGAGGGCTGGACGAGATGGCAGGCGTGGAAGATTGCCGGCGTGAACGTGTAAAAACCAGTCATCACCAGATTTGATGGTGGGTCATCCGGTTTTTCGACGACCTCCGTAATCTCGCCGTATTTGTTCGTGTCACAGACACCGTACCGGCTTGCCTCCTCCCACGGAACTTCCTCGACAAGGAAGGCAGCATCCGCACGCTCTTCGGCCTGTCTGTTGATGACGTCCTGTAAATTAGCCTGGAAGATGTTATCGCCAAGCATTAGCATAAAATCATCATCGATATGCTCCTCGACGGTGAGGAGCGCATGGGCAAGGCCGGTCTGTTCGCGCTGATGCGCATACGTGATTGGCACACCATCGAACTCGTCGCCGTAATGTTCGATGATGACCTCTTTTTTATATCCAACCACGACGAGGAGTTCGCTTGCATCGAGTTCAACCAGCTGTTCAAAACAGTGTGTCAGCAACGGCTTGCCGGCGACTTCGACCATTCCTTTCGGCTTCTCATCCGTAAGCGGTCGAAGACGCGTTCCCTTACCTGCTGCGAGGACGACGGCTTGCATACCAGTCTCTGGTTGGACAAGCAATAAAAAACGTCTGGTATCACCGTTTCGGGGTATGCTGGTCGACAGAAGCGGTAATAGCTTTCTCAGCGGCCGTCCTGCATGCGAACTGTCACTTGTCCCGTCGACCCGTAGAGCTACCGTTCTGCATCTATTGGTTTCTCGCCGTTTTCCTGGTCGGTCGTCTCGTCGATATCGTCTTCCTGTCCACCAAACAAGCTAATCCCGTTCCCGATGGAAAGTGTTTCACTCAATCCGGAACCATTTTCAGGGTCAGCAAGCGGGTCACGGTCAGTTACCAGCGTCGGCCCGGATTCGGTATAATACCAGTCATCCGAAACGACAACAAACCGGTCGCGGTCGGCATCCTCGATGACTCGATTGTTCGTATCAATCGCGACATCAACGAGGTCTTCGAGCGTCTCAACGTAGATTCCCTCGCCATCGAGTGCTGAATCGGGAATCGAGCCAACGCTAATCCAGTCGTCGTACTCGGTTCGTTGTGCCTGGTTCGAGAGGAAACTGCGTTCTGTTTCGGTGGGGGCAAACTCATCACGGCTCTTGACAATGACTGCAACGCCAAGCCCAATGAGAGAGCCACCGAACAGAAGCAACGAACCGAACGAGCGCAATAGCCCATACTCTACCTGTGATTCAGTTACGACCGTCGTATCGTGTGACTCAGCGACATCAGCGTTTGCTTCGACACCGAACGTTGCACCATCCGGGTCAACGACCAGTTCATCCCGATGAGATGTCCGGACAGACTCTCCGTTGACAGTGCCAGTCGTCTGCGTATCGAACTGGACTTCGACGTGCGTCGTGCCAACGCTGGCTCCAAGGTCATCTTCTATCTGGTCGAGTTCTGCCTCAATCTCGGCAACGTCCAGCGAGACGGGAACTGTAACTGACTCACCCGGTCCCACATCCGTTACGTGTTCCTGTCCGAGGGGTTCTCGCTGCTCCCAGTAGGGCTGGTTATCGTCATCCAGCGACTGCAACACGAGCTCGGCAGTGACGTCAATATCGAGTTCGCCATCATCCGAAGCGGTATAGTGATACTCATATTCGCTGTTGAGCTCAGGCGAAAGTGTTGTGAAATACGTCTGCTGGTTAGTGAGTGTCTCATTTTGCTCGAACACAGCATTTGGCTGTGTGACCTCGGCAAAATGGGACAGTTCAGAGTTCTCATCCCAAGAGGAAACGAGTTCCTCCTCTGTCTCCGTGGCCGGATCAATAAATGTCCCATAGGCAAGCCAGCCACCGAGCATCGCAAGGATAACGAGTGCGATAACGATGGCTGGAAACCATCGGTTGAATCGTTCTTTCAGGCGAATCGACCGCATCTGTTCTGAATCTGTGTTAGGTGGCATGGCTATCGTTGGTATCAGTTACTGCGCAAACGTGAGAGGAGACCGCGAGTTCGGTGGTGTTCGCGCCGACGAAGCCGTATCTGACCAGTCGGACCGCGGAACACAATCCAAAGAGCGAGGACCGGAATCGAGATGACTGTATTAATCAGCAGGTAAGGCAACCAGGGGTGGACCCCGTATGCACCGTCAAGGATGGATGCTGGCAAGATTGCAAAGTACCGATGTTCACTCATCGAACGAGGATAATACCCAGTCTCTTCCGGAGCAGTGAACGTTATCGTGGCATTGACGCTCTCATTGTGTGCGAGTCGATGTGTCTTGGATTCGATATCGACTCCAGGGCTTTGTGCCTCAAGATAGGAGACGGTAGGGACGAAGCCGCTATTGTGGAGTTGCGCATCGAAGGAGTCGGTTTCACCAGCCGGGATAATCGTCGGGTTCTCCGAATCGCCTTCCGTACTCACGATTCCATAGGTTTCCGTCCCTCCTGGACCGACCATCCCCGCTGTTGCGCCGACCCAGAGCACAACCAGACAGCCCACCAGAACGTATCGGGCGTCAATGACGCCCGTAAGTGAGCGGGCACGCGAGCGGGTCCGCTCACGAGCGCTTTCCCCCACAAAGGTCCCGGCAAGTGCCAACAGACCTAGCACAAACAACAGGATTGCGAGCTGTTCCGAGCCGAGCTGTGGCGTGCCAAAGAGCCCGGCAAGGAAGCCTTCAAAATAATCAACGACGCCACCGAGAGTATCGGCTGCGGTCCCAAGATGTGGAATGGTTACAACCTCACCGTTGACTGTTAGTGCGACTGCCTTCACCTCCCCATCCGTTATCGGGGGGTCTCCAGTCCCCTGGTCGGTGAACGGATTATTATCTCCCTGAGTGATATAACCGCCTTGTCGCTCATCGACGACACGATGAGTCGTTGTCGCCCCATCCTCGACCGCATCCGCCTGGAATACAACGACATCCCCTGACTCAACATCACCAGCAAGAGCATGGGGGACCGGAATGAACCCGTCCCCTTCGTCCATCGTTGGTTCCATGCTCCCGCTTTCGATATGTCCAATCAACACCGGGTAGCCAAGCAGGTGTCCGGCAAGCAACGACAGGGCAAGAACACCGATGAGGGCAACAGCAACAACCGTAAACACTCGACGGAGCGTCATCTGTTTTGGCCCCTCCTCCAGTTTGGTTGGTCCGGCATCTACACACGACGAGACACAGGAATTACCCTTTGTAACTCTGCGTATACCAGATTGGTACGGGGCATATACCAGCAAATCAGGTTCGTAGATACGATAGTTGCAGGTTACTTACGATGTGTTGAGTTTCATCTTCAAGAGTCAGGCCAAGTGTGAAATCTAGTAGCAAGCGGATACCAATAATACCGCGTTTCCGAGAAAGGGTATGTACAGAGTCACCGAGAAAGTGGCCACGCTTATCGCCCGACTCAAACAACCCGAGTATACCGGCGAGAATCGATGTGTTGCCTGTACCGTGTTGAACACAGCTATTGCAGTTGCTGGGACGATAGCGATTGCAATTGTCTCTATTCCGATTGCTGTCGGCGTGTTTGTTGTTTCAATAGCTGTCATCGGCCTCCGCGGCTATCTCATCCCTGGAACCCCGACGCTTGTTACATATTTGCCTGACTGGGTTCACAACCAGATCGGTCCCGGTCAACACGACCACGACCGCAGACAGGGTAGTTCCGAGAACGGTTCGGTGATTGATGTCGAATCGACATTAAAACAGACCGGGATTATCAAGGAGTGCGACGACGAAGATGACCTCTGTCTCACCGACGAATTTCAAAGTGATTGGCGACTAGCGATGGACCACTTTGGGAGTCGGCCGAACCAACGTGCGCGGTTAGCAGAGACGCTTGATATACCGCCGGAACGGATATCATTCGAAGGAACTGATAGCGAGTTTTTAGTATACGTTGAGGACGTCCGTGCCGGACGGTGGGTTTCTGAGGCAGCATTCATAGCTGACCTCGCCAGCGAGCAGGTTCTGAGTACTGGATTATCTCAGTGGAGCCAGTTTTCGGATGCCGAACGAACTGAGCTACTAGTTTCTCTTCGTACCTTTCTCGACCGGTGTCCCTCATGTGATGGGCCTGTCGAAGCAAACCAATCCGTCCGACAGTCGTGTTGTCGTGGTGATATCGTCGCTGTGACCGGCTCCTGCGGAACCTGTGGTGCGACAGTTTTCAGCGGTAACCTCTCCTAAAGTGGTCGGTTCGGAAAAAGAAGTTGAAAATTAGTTTCTACTGGCGCAGCAGGTTGAGGCAGTTCACTGCTGGAAATCCAACTCGCCGTTATTGAACTGGTCGAGACAATCGGCAATGTCGAGTGCTTCCCCGCGGCGGTCCGTGCCCGGCGGCAGATACGAACCTGTGCCATCAAAGTTGATATCATCGAGCAAGGCTTGCCCGAGGTCAATCTGTTCTTCGACGTTTTCACAGGTATCAGGGTCGCCGCCTGGGTTGGTTGGCACGTCACGTTCACGGTTGAGTTTGGCGGCGAGCAGCTGTGCGGCAAGTGCATAGGCACCATCGTTGGCACGAACCGTTCCATCAAGGTCGCGTTTTCCAAGAATTTCGGTTGCCCCGCAGGTGTCCGTAACCGGTGGGTCTCCCTCTCCGTCGCGGGTAATCAACAGGTCACCAAGATTGATACCACTCGCATCTTCAAGCGTCTGCCCGAGGATATCTTCTTGTCCACCGGGCGTACAGTCACCGCTCCAGTTTCGCCAGAACCCGATGGTTCGCGGTTCGCCTTCAACTGGTGGGTCGACAGAAGAGGGACATTCCTCATCTGCGATAATCTTGATAATATTGTCAAACTCATCAAGCAACTGGTCACCTTCTTTGAGGCCCTTCGTGTTTACCTCAATACCAATACAGAGGCAGTCACCGACATCGAGAATCAGGCTGTTGTCTTCACCGATAATACTTTGTCCAGGGTCGTTTTCAAGGTAGAAATCAACGCGCCGGTCGC
>LKNH01000084.1 GCA_001564135.1 Halobacteriaceae archaeon Tc-Br11_E2g27
CTCTTTTAGAAGCGGTAGCACGAGAAATCACAGAGGAAACCGAACTCAGACCCGACGAGTGGTCGCTCGAACGAACCGGCGAACCGTTTACAGTAACGGATGCTTCACTGGACGTCCAATGGCAGATACATCCAGTCCTCGTCTCAACAACTCATAGTGATATCTCAACAAACTGGGAGACTGCGGAATACGAGTGGACCTCACCGGAAGCGATACACAACAGAGAGACCGTTCCCGGCCTCTGGGAAACCTACGACCGTGTGCGACCAGCCGTCGAGACAATACGCGATGACCACGAACATGGTTCTGCGTGGCTCTCAATTCGTGCGCTCGAAATGCTTCGCGATGAAGCAATCCGTGCAGAGTATGTCCGGCCAGTCGCACTTCAGGAGGTTGCAACCGCGCTCTGTGAAGCCCGCCCGACGATGGCAGCCCTCACAAACCGTATCAACCGAGTGATGAGCGAGTGCCTTTCCGATGAGGGAAAACTCACCCCAGCGAAGGTTGCCACCGCTGCATACGAACATCTCTCTCGTGCAATTGAGGCGGATTCGACCGCAGCAAACAACTGTGCAAAAGAGATTGCTGGCAAGCGTGTGGCAACACTTTCACAGTCTGGAACAGTTCTTGATTCCCTGCTGGGTGGGAAACCGGAAGCCGTCCTTGTCGCAGAATCCAGACCCGGTCTGGAAGGCATATCCGTGGCCGAACGGCTCCAGAAGCAATTAGAAACGTCGGTCTCCGTGACGCTCACCACGGATGCTGCATTCCCCGCAGCGATGCTCGACTGGAGCGCCGACGTCCTGCTCGTGGGAGCAGATTCGATTCTCGCGAACGGCGATATCATCAACAAGGTTGGAACCTACAGTGCAATGGCGGGGGTCGAGGCGAGTGACATCGAACGTCTGGTAGTCGCTGCAACAGACAAAATCCGCACTGATACAACGTACGACCCCGAGTATCGGCCCGAAAAAGAACTCTACGATGGCGAAACAGGCCTTGCGTGTTTCAATCCGACGTTTGAGCGGACGCCAGCCAGATATCTCGATGCACTCATCACTGACCGCGGAGTGCTTTCACCCGACGAGATAGGAGAGATTGCAAGCGAACATCGTACTCTGTCATCGTGGAGTGAGCGCTTTTGAATCCCTTTTTAGTCCGCACCACTTTGCAGTGCGGTCACCGGTTCGCCGGTTTCCAACGTTGCCGAATCCGGGAGTTCGGTTCGTACATCCGCTTCCGGCCGTTCCGCAATAATTTCAGCGTACGCATCAGGCAATACTCTGGTGAAGTTCTCAATCTCTTCGTCCCAGTTATCGAGCAGTTCAGCGGCTCTGTCGGAGCCGGTGTAGGCGGCGTGGTTCTCAACGAGGCGAGTAAGCATCTCCCGGTCCGTTTGCTCAAGCTCGTCCGAAACGGAGACCATCCCGGTGTTTGCTCGTTTGTCGAACTCGCCATCTGGGTTGTAGACGTAAGCGACGCCGCCGGACATACCCGCTGCGAAGTTTTTACCAGTTTCACCGAGAACCGCGATTGCACCGCCGGTCATATACTCACAGCCGTGGTCGCCGAGCGATTCAACAACACCCTTGACACCTGAGTTTCGAACGGCGAAGCGCTCGCCTGCTGCACCGTTGATGTAACACTCCCCCTGCGTTGCACCGTAGAGCGCTACGTTACCGGCAATGATGTTCTCGCTGGCTTTGTAGGATGCAGACTCAGGCGTTCTGACGATAAGCTTCCCACCGGACAGGCCTTTTCCGACGTAATCGTTTGCTGTCCCGACGAGGTCCATCGTCACGCCATCCTGGACGAACGCGCCAAAGCTCTGTCCTGCCGTTCCGTCGAACCGAATTGTGGCGGCGTCATCCGGAAGGCCCTCTGTCCCATTCGCCTGTGAAATGCGATTCGACAGGGTTGCACCGACCGTTCGGTCGACGTTCGTGATTTCGGAGTCGATTGTCACCGGCTCGCCGCTCTCGATTGCAGGCTCTAACTCCTCAAGCAGTTCCCAGTCGAGTTGCGTATCGATATCGTGGGTTTGCTCCTGTGTTTTGTAGCGGTCGACACCCTCCGGACGGTCGGGCACCACAAGGACAGACGATAGGTCAACTTTCTTTGCCTTTTCTTGAGTGATGTCTGTCCGCTGGCGGAGGACATCGACACGCCCCACCATCTCTTCAACCGACCGGAAGCCGAGTTCCGCCATAATCTCGCGCAGTTCCTGTGCCATGAACGTCATGTAGTTGATGACGTGTTGTGGCTGGCCGGGGAAGCGTTCGCGGAGCTTTTCGTTTTGCGTAGCGACGCCGACTGGACAGGTGTTTTCGTGACACTGTCGTGCCATCACACAGCCGGAGGTGACAAGCGATGCCGTCCCGAATCCGTAGCCTTCCGCACCCAGCAAAGCAGCAATTGCCACGTCACGGCCGGTTTTCAGACCGCCGTCGGTCGTGATTCGAATCCGGTCGCGGAGACCAGTTGTACAGAGCAGTTGGTTCGCCTCGGCCACGCCGAGTTCCCACGGAATGCCAGCATTTTTGATGCTGGTTTTCGGTGATGCGCCGGTTCCGCCGTCGTCACCGGAAATATGGACCACATCGGCGTTTGCTTTCGCAACACCCGCAGCGATGATGCCGACACCAGCCTCAGCAACCAGTTTGACGTTGATATCTGCTTCCGGGTTGGCGGCTTTCAGGTCACGAATGAGCTGTTTGAGGTCCTCAATTGAGTAGATATCGTGCAGCGGCGGAGGTGAGATGAGGCCGACGCCGGGCGTCGCATACCGAACGTGAGCAATCATCTCGTTGACTTTCTTGCCCGGCAGATGGCCACCCTCTCCGGGTTTTGACCCCTGTGCCATCTTAATCTGCAACTCGTCTGCGGATGCAAGATATGTCGACGTGACTCCGAATCGCCCCGAGGCAACCTGTTTCGTGGAGCATTCCTTTTCCGTATCGAACCGTTCCGGTGGTTCGCCACCCTCGCCCGTATTCGCCGTGGCACCGAGGCGGTTCATCGCGATGGCGTTGTTCTCGTGCATCTCGGGCGAAAGTGACCCCAGTGACATCGCAGAGGTTTCGAACCGTTTGACAATCTCTTCAATTGATTCAACCTCTTCGATTGGAACCGATTCTCTGCTCTCGGTCTCGAACTCCAGTAGCCCACGGAGGGCTGCAAGCTGTTCCGTCTGGTCGTTGATGAGTTCGGCAAATTCGGAGTACGTCTCGTAATCGCCAGTACGGACGGCGCGCTGGAGCGTACTCACCGTTTGTGGGTTCCACTGATGGTAGATACCGCCAGTCCGGTTTTCGTACTCACCGACGCGTTCAATGTCGACATCATCATCGCTCCAGGCGACCTTATGTCGGTCCAGCAGGTCGCTTTCGATTTCCTCGATGCCAATCCCCTCAGTACGATTCTCCGTTCCCTCGAAATACTCGGCGACGAAATCAGCCGACAGCCCTACTGCCTCGAAAATCTGGGCCCCCTGATAGCTTTCGACCGTTGAAATCCCCATCTTTGCCATGGTTTTCAAAAGCCCGTCCTCGACAGCGTTGATATATGCGTCGATGGCCGTGCTGACGTCAGCACCATCCGGTCCAGCAACAAGGTCTTCGATAGTTTCGTAGGCCAGATACGGGTTGACTGCGCCTGCACCGTAGCCGATAAGCGTCGCAAAATGGTGGACTGCACGCGGGTCGGCAGATTCGAGTACCAGTCCGACATGGTTGCGTTTCCCGTTGCGCACGAGGTGGTGATGAACGCCCGCCACCGCAAGCAGTGACGAGATTGGCGTACGCTCTGGGCCAGCAGCGCGGTCCGAAAGGACAAGGATATCATGCTCCTCCGCGAGTGTTGCTGCATCCTGTCGAACGCGTTCGACAGCCGCTTCGAGCGACTGTTCGTCGGCGTCAAACGTTATATCGACGATAGCACTGGACATACCGTTTTCGTCCATCTCTTTGATTGCAGCGGTTGTCTGGTCCGTCAGAATCGGCGAATCAAGGACGAGTTGACGGGCATGCTCGGGTGTTTCATCAAGCAGGTTTCGCTGGTATCCCAGTCTGGTTTCGAGGCTTGTTACAAGTTCTTCGCGAATGTAATCGAGTGGCGGATTCGAAACCTGTGCAAACAACTGCTTGAAGTAGGTAAACAGCGGACGGTTATACTGCGACAGGACCGAAAGCGGTGTGTCATCACCCATCGACCCGACGGGGTCTTTGCCCTTTTCAGCCATCGGTTCGAGGAGGTGGTCGACCTCGTCGTAGGTATATCCGTGCATTGCCTGATGAGCTCGCAGTTGCCCAACAGCATCCTGTGGCGTGTTATCGTCGTTTGCCGTAATATCGTCAACGACGACCTGTTCCTGGTCGACCCACTCGCCGTATTTGTCGTCGGATAACCCCTCGAAGACCTCAGAGTCCGGAATAATCCGGCCTTCCTCAGGGTCTGCAAGGAAACACTGCCCTGGTTGCAGGCGACCGCGCTCGACGATTTCGCTCTCGTCGTAATCGAGCGCACCAACCTCGGAGGCCATTACGAGCGTGTTATCCTCCAGAACGTCGTATCTGCACGGGCGCAGGCCGTTCCGGTCAAGCACAGCACCAACCCGTTCTCCGTCAGTCGCGGCGACAAGCGCAGGCCCGTCCCACGGTTCAACGAGGGATGCATGGTAATCGTAGAAATCACGGCAGTGTTCCGGAACGTCGTTTTCTTCGCCTCGCCAGGCCTCTGGAATAAGCGTTCTAAGCGCGTGTGGAAGCGAGCGCCCGCCCATCATCAACAGTTCAAGCGCATTGTCGACGCTGGCGGTATCCGATTGGTCCGGGTCATCGATGATTGGCTTGATGTGCTCGATATCCTCGCCAAACTCGTCGTGTTGGATATCTGTCTCCCGTGCCCGCATCCAGTTAATGTTCCCCTGAATCGTGTTGAACTCACCATTATGGATGATTGTCCGGTACGGGTGAGCAAGATGCCACGCACCGAGCGTGTTTGTCGAAAATCGGGCATGAACCATCGCGAATGTTGATTTCATCCGGTCATCATGCAGTTCGGGATAATACTCGGCGACCTGCTCAGCCTTGAGCAATCCTTTGTAAACGAGCGTTTTTCGGTCAAGCGAGACAATATAGAAGCGCTCGGTACCGCTAATTTCGCGTTCTTCGACTGCATTTTCGGCGACTCGCCTTCCAACGTAGAGGCGACGGTCAAACTCCTCATTGGAAAGGTCAGACTCGTCATCCGGTGCCACGACCATCTGAAAGACCGCAGGCTCTGAATCAAGCGCTGTCTGTCCAAGGCCAGCGTTGTCCGTCGGGACCTTTCGCCATGCGAGAACAGCAAGCGATTGCGTTGCGAGTTGTTCTTCAACGAGTGATTTCAGTTCCTCGTGAGCGGATTCGTCTTTCGGGAAAAACAGCGAACCGACCGCATAACTGCCCGGTTCAGGAAGCGTGATATCGAGTTCTTCCGCAAAAAATTCGTGTGGAATCTGGAGCATAATTCCCGCGCCATCACCGGTATTTTCCTCAGCACCGGTCGTACCGCGGTGTTCCATACATTCGACGAGTTCTAACCCGTCACGTACTACCCGTGCGCTACTGTCGCCATCGAGGTTCATGACAACCCCGACACCACAGTTCGAACGAGCATCGGCCGGGTCTGCGAGGCCGGCCACCTCGTCCGCCATGTGTCTCTCTGTCATATCATCAATGTCCAGAGGCTCTACACATATCAGGGTAACCCTGAAATTGCAATAGTGTGTTAATGCCAAATAAGGGTATTTTAATTTATTAATATAATTCCTGTTGATACGTGACGTATATGGCGGTTTATCCAGTTCCAGACCAAATTAGTAACTATATGTCTATTTTTCTCTATTGTATATAAATATACCGGCATAGGGGTGCCTGTGTTATGGACGGTGTCTCAATACACATATGCCACCATTCATAACCAATTATAATTTATATATCAGTCAGTGACTTTCAGTTGAGACGACGAATATAGCGTGATGGATGCAGTGAGAGTATACGCTAAGCAACTGGATTTTGCAATTATGCCACCTAGATATCATTTTATCGTAGGATGTCCAGTCATTATATAATCGACATCCATTAGCAATGAACTACCATAGCAATAGCCATGCACCGTCGAAAGATTCTCTCGGTCGATGGAGATGACCTCGTTGCGGTCCATCATGAGGCAGATAGCGACCGATGGATAGTGTTCTCCCATGGGTTCCTTAGCGACAAAGAGGGGAGCTACGAGAGCCGGGCGGGACGCGCAGTTGAGGAAGGGTTCAACGCAATTCGGTTTGACCACCGGGGCTGTGGTGAGTCGGACCTATCCTTCCCGGAACAAACATTGAGTACCAGACTGGCAGATATACAGGCGGTACTGGATTCCTTTTCTATCAACTCGTGTCTTCTTTTTGGCTCCAGTTTTGGCGGGAAGGTTGCCCTACACACAGCCGCTGTCGACGACCGCGTACAAGCGGTTGCCGCCCGAGCACCAGTGACATATAATCACATCTTTGATAAATACCGTCCGAGTAGCGAGAGCGGAGGACAGGACATTGACCACGATTTCTCTCTCCCACCTACCTTTTTCGATGACTTTGATGCCCACCCGTTCGAACAGATTACCGACGATATTACGGTCCCCCTCTGTCTGTTTCACGGAACTGCGGACGAGACGGTCCCGATTGGGGCCACGCTTGAGGCCATCGCTGCCCTGGAGACGAACGTCACTTTTCATCAGTTTGCCGGAGAAGGCCACCGATTTTCGAGGACAGCCGAGAACCGGCTCCAAAACCAGTTGGTCGATTGGGTCCACCGAGAAATAAGAGGCGAAAAAAACAAGACAGGAGAGGCTGGCTAGCTCCTCAGAGTCCTTCAACCGCCTGAACGGCCGTGGCAACCTCTGTCGGGAGCGTTGATGGCGCATCAGAAACACGATGCGTTGGAATAAGAACAGGGACAGGATTGTCGAGTAGCGCAGTTCGAACGGTTGGAAGCTCCTCCTCGGTGTCGTGGTCACCGGGCGTCATCCGAAGCAGTTGCTCCATCGAGACGCTCTCACCGTATGGCACGGTTCGAAGGGCTTCCAGAATCTTGCGCTGTTCCGTCGGGACTGTAAGCGCAACCGTCACGTCGGAAAACTCCTCTTGCTCGCCCGAAAGGTATGCCTCGATTCTGTCGAGTAGTTCGTGTTCACCAGCTATGTCCTCGTCGAGCTGTGTCGGGAAGCTGACCGAAATGACCCGTCCCTGGGCAATACCGATCTGAACTGACCGTTCAAGAACGGACAGTTCCCGGCCATAAATACCAGCAACATCGTGCATACGACCACTATCACGTGCAAGCGGGTTGAAGCTGTTGGGTGGGAACAGCTACTGGTGGATATCAGCACGCACTTACCGGAGAGACACGAACTCGGAATATGCGAATCGCCGACCGGAGACAGGTCGAAGGTGGACAGGAACGACTCACGCTCGTTCCGGAGAGTCTTGATGACCTGTGGCATCTCTCACATATCATCATGCCCGGCGACAGTGTCGCCGGAGATACCACTCGCCGGATACAGCGTGCAGAGGAGAACCTCCGCGATACCGGCGGCGAACGGGAACACATCTGGGTTGAGGTAGCAGTCGATGACGTTGAATTCGCGCAGTTTGCAAACCGCTTGCGCGTCAGCGGCGTTATCGAAGACTGTTCGCGCGAAGACCAACTTGGTCAACACCACACGCTCAACATCGAGGAACACACCGAGTTTGAACTCGAAAAGCGACTGACACCTGACCAGAGCGAACGGTTAGAAAACGCTGTCGAGGCCACGGAAAATCCCGATGTCGCAGTTGCGACTGTTGAGGAAGGACTCGCCCACGTACATACCATCGCCCAGTACGGCACAGAAGAACGTGCGGCAATCAGCGGCCCGACTGGAAAAGGGGAGTATGCACGGCCCAGAAACGAACTTTTTGACGAACTCGGGACTGTTCTTTCCCGCCTTGACGTTGCAGCCATTATCCTCGCTGGCCCAGGGTTTACAAAAAACGATGCGCTGTCATATCTTGAGGATAATTATCCCGAAGTCGCAACGCAAATTACGACGGTCGATACGAGTAGTGTCGGCGACAGAGGCGTTCACGAAGTACTTAAACGCGGTGCCGTAGAGGAAGTTCAAAAGGAGACGCGTATCGCTGATGAATCAGCCCTTATTGATGAATTAATGGAGCGATTACGAGAGGGGCATACCGTCGCATATGGCCCGGAACAAGTCCAAAAGGCCGCCGAGTATGGAGCCATCGACGAACTGCTCGTTCTCGATGAAAAGCTTCGAACAGAGCGGACCAGCGACGGGGAATGGGATATCGACGTTGACAACGTCGTTGAAACGACGACACAAAAAGGCGGAGAAATTACGGTGTTTTCTAGTGAGTTCGACCCGGGGCAGCAACTTGCCAACGTCGGCGGAATTGCAGCGTTGCTTCGGTATCGACTCGATTGAGCCTACAGGTCCGAAGCCCGTGATAAAAAAAAACCGCCCGAATCCGTCGAAACGATTTTTTATACCCGCTTCGAGGATAGAGCACAAGCAGAGCTAGGCCGTTACATGTCAGATGACCAATTAACTCAGGAGGGGGATGCACAGGAGCGAACTGTCAAAACGGCGGGGAGGATTGTCAAATATAGCAGAGAGATTTATCATCTAGAATCTGTCGAGGAGGTTGCTAACCTAACCTTAGAAGCGGTCCCACATTTTATCGATGGACACCCAACACCAACTGTCTTCGAGATTCGCGATGGCGAGCTCCGAACGCTTGCCAGTATGGATGTTGACCAGAAAGGGGACATTAATTCGCTTGCGAAGATGGCCTACGAACGAGATTCTGTCGCTGTCTCTGCTGGCTCAGCGGTGGAGTGTGCATACACAAGCGATGACCTGCATATCGTTGAGCCGTCGGAGTACGCAGGGGCCACCGAAGGCAGTGTTACAATTGCTGCACCCACGGTCTATACCGATGAGCTGGGCGACTCCGGAGCCGTCTTGCTTGCCCACTGGGCAACCCTCCCGACCATAGAGATGTACCATGTCAAACCAGTTGATTATCTGGCCGAACACGTTGCGACCGCTATTGTCAATATACGGTCACATGAGCGTCTTGAGCTTGCCAGAAATGACCTCGCAAAGCGCAAGGAAATGCTCGAAGTGTACGATAAGTTGTTGCGACACGACCTCGGAAACGACCTGCAGGTTATCAACGGATTCTCGGATGCGGCGTTAGCGGTGATGGAAGAGGAGAATTCAGCCTACGACCATATCGAGAAAGTACATCAAACTGGTCAGGATGCAGCGGACCTCATCGACACTGTTGGAGAGACTATCAAAACTCTGCAGGAAGAAGATGAAACCGAAATAAAACATCTGGAGTCGGTTCTTACAGACGTGGTTGAGAACGTCGATACGAAATTTGACTCGCTCACGATACAGTATCAGCCAGAAGAGTTCGATGCAAACGTATACGCTGGCGACCTCGTCGAATCAGTCTTTGCCAATATCATCTCGAACGCCGCTGTGCACAATGATGACGAAATCACCGTCTGGGTGTCTGCCGCGGAATCTACCCAGGAGTATCTGACAGTCGCTATCGCAGACGACGGCGGAGGTATCGACGATGGAATGGAAGAGAAGCTCTTCGAGATGGGCAAAAAGGGACCAGACAGCGATGGAACGGGACTCGGGCTTGGACTGGCTC
>LKNH01000085.1 GCA_001564135.1 Halobacteriaceae archaeon Tc-Br11_E2g27
GCACGACCAGACCGTACAGGCCGCTGAATTTCTGTTGTTGGTGGAGTGAGGCTCACCAGCGACCAAGGCACAAATCTAAACGTTTTCAGCATCGCCAATCCGAGAGGAAGGTATGTTTCCCGAGTACGAGGTTATCCCGGCGGTTGATATGCAGGACGGACAGGTCGTCCAGCTTGTTGGCGGCGAGCGCGGCACCGAAACAACATACGGCGACCCAGTCGAAGCCGCGACGGAGTGGGTCGAAGCAGGGGCAACCACCCTCCATCTCGTGGATTTAGACGGTGCATTTGAGGGCGAGCGACAGAACGCGGCAGCTATCGACGCCATTCTCGACACCTGTGACGTCTCGACACAGCTTGGTGGCGGGATTCGAACCGCTGAGGATGCTATCTCGCTTCTTGACCGCGGGCTTGACAGGGTAATTCTCGGCACTGCAGCAATCGAAAATCCGGATATTGTCGCGGAAATCAGCACGGAGTATCCCGGCTCTGTCATGGTCAGTCTTGACGCCAGCGACGGCGAAGTACTCGTCTCGGGCTGGACCGAAGGAACTGGCCTTGACCCCGTAGCGGCCGCCGCCCGCTACGAGGAACTTGGTGCAGGTGCAATCCTCTTTACCGACGTTGATGTTGAGGGACAACTAGAGGGGATTCGCGCCGAACCGGTGAGAAACCTGACCGATGCCGTCGATATTCCAGTTGTTGCAAGCGGCGGTGTCACCACTGTCTCGGATGTGGTTGCGCTCCGGGATGCCGGTGCCGATGCCGTGGTCGTCGGAACTGCCCTTTATGAAGGGAACTTTACGCTTTCAGAGGCCCAGCAAGCCGTCTCAGAGTGATTAGCTTTCGTCGAGGAGTTCGTCAATCGTCGCTGAAACGTCCCCCGTTTCATCCAATCCGAGCGGTTCCGCCAATCCGTTGCGGTCGATAGCCTCCTCTAGTTCCCACCGGGACACGCCCGCTGCTGAGGCCGCTTCGTACAGATTCGCATCGCTTAGCACAAACAACCCCAATGCTTCTGCGAGTTCCCCATTCACCTCCTCAACTGACCGGTCACTATCCATGGTTAGTGCTATCAAGGGACTGCTATATGTTCGTTTCCCCGACTGACCATGGCTCAAGGGCTCTCCACACCAGCGATTTGTCATATCTCCCACTGCTCTTGTGTATACGCCATCTCCCAAAAGGCGTGCTCGAACCGTGCACTTGTCAAAAATGCCTCACGCATGGCCTCTCGTTCACCGGGAAACTTCTCACCACACCTATCAACGAGGTCACGCATCATCCCAACAGCCTCGGCAAACTCTTCGCTCGTATACATTTCAATCCACGGCGTATACCGATGTTCTGTCGTCGCGAGGTTTGCCGCATGGCGACCAATATCAAGATAGCCCTGTCCACACGGATAGAGCGCGGCAACGCTCTCTGCGAAGGTTCCTTCGTAAGCAGTCCGAACGAGAAAGCTCGTATACGCCTCACAGGTTGGCGATTTGGTCGTCCGTTCGAGCGTCTTTCGGTCGATACCGTATTCGCTGGCAAACTCCCGATGCAGGTCCATCTCCGTGTCGAGCGTACTGTGAGCGATGGCAAACAGTTGCGTCATCGTTCGCTCATCGCGCGCTTTCGCCCCCACGATGGCGAATAGTCGAGCATAATCTAGTAGATACCGATAATCTTGTCTGACCCAATGTTTGAACGCTGTCTCATCAAGTGCCCCGACTGCCAGTTCCGTCACGAACGGGTGATCTTTTTGTGCCTCCCAGAGGGCTGTGCTGTCAGCCAGTAACTGGTCGCTAAATGACATAAGTTACGCTTCGAGCTTCTTGCTGATATAACTTAGTAATACAACAAAGTAATAGCTTGTCAGTTCCGGTCGGCTTTTGCCCACGCACTCCTCAGGACGGGTATGGAGGTATTCACGGTCGACGGGCTCCCGGAGATACAGCCCGGCGACGATATTGCGGCGCTCATCGCCGAGCAGGTTTCGCTGCGGGAGGACGACGTGGTGTGTATCGCCAGCACCATCGTTTCGAAAGCGGAAGGGCGACAGGCAGACCTTGCGGAGTTTCCAGCAAGCGACCGCGCTAAGCGGATTGCCGAACGAATTGGTGAAGCCGCCGGCGAACGGAAAGACCCACGGTTTGCACAGGCCGTCCTTGAAGAGAGTGAGGAACTGTTGCTTGAGTTTCCCATACTGCTTGCTGTCACTCGATTTGGGCACATTACCGTGAATGCAGGTATCGACCGTTCGAACATCCCTGGCGCGGACCTGTTGCTCCTGCCGGAAGACCCGAACAACAGCGCCGAACGGCTCCACGAGGAGCTCGATAGCCGGGTTGTCGTTACTGACACCTCCGGCCGTCCGTTTCGATACGGCCAACGCGGGGTTGCGCTGGGCTGGGCAGGACTCCCAGCCGCTCGTGACTGGCGCGGGGAGTACGACCGAAACGGTAAGGAGCTCACCGCAACCGTACAGGCCGTCGTTGACGAACTTGCTGCCGCGGCAAACCTCGTCACCGGGGAAGGCGCTGGCGGCACACCTGTTGCGGTCGTCCGCGACTGGAACTTTGGCGACCACGAGGGCAGCGACGAACTCTTTCGTACCGAAACAGATGATTTGATTCGACCGGCGCTTCGCGCCTGGACCGATTCTCACCAAGACAGATGACAACACGCTCACTAGACCGACGATTCGGCATCGAACTCACACCAGAACAGCCAGTCGAGACGCTTGCCTCCCTCGCAGAAACGGCTGAGGAGGCTGGCTTCGATATGGTCTTCGCTAGCCACCATTACAACAACCGCGACGAATTTCTGGCGCTCGCGGCGATGGCAGCCGCAACCGAGCGGATTCAACTCGGCCCTGGCGTGACAAACCCCTACGAAACCAACCCTGTCACCCTCGCATCGCGGATGGCAACCTTCGACGAGTTGGCGGATAACCGAGGTATCTTCGGGGTTGGCCCCGGTGACTCTTCGACGTTATCTAACCTCGGTATCGACCAGGAACGGCCCCTCCGCCGGGTGCTCGAAACGATGCAGGTCGCACGCGACCTCTGGGCCGGCGAGCGCGTCACACACGACGGGACGTTCGAGGCTGTTGATGCTGGCCTTAACTACGACGCCCGAGATATCCCTGTCTACGTCGGCGGGCAGGGACCGCATATGACGCGAATGGCCGCGAAATACGCCGATGGCGTGCTCTATAACGGCTCCCATCCGCGGGATATCAAGTGGGCTGCAGAACGAGTTAAGGAAGGGCTTGCTGACCGCCCTGACCACCGCGGGGAGTTCGAGTTTGCCGCGTATGCGAGCGTCAGCGTTGCGGTTGATGCCGACGAAGCGCGTGCCGCTGCCCGGCCACCAGTAGCGTTCATTGCGGCCGGCGCGCCACCACCGGTGCTTGACCGACACGACCTTTCGACGGAGGTATCTGGAGAGATTGGCAACGCTATCAGTGCTGGCGAGTTTACTGAGGCGTTTGACCTCGTGACCGAGCCGATGCTCGATGCGTTTGCGATTGCCGGGACGCCAGAAACGGTCGAAAAACGGGTTGAAAAGCTGCTGGAGTATGCAGATAGCGTCGTCTTTGGCTCGCCGCTCGGCCCGGATATCGAAGAAGCGATCTCGCTTATGGGTGCTCGACTGCCGACGATTCGGGACGAATAAGGTCGACGACTGCTCCGAGAACGAGAATACCGAAAAAGACCAGCGGTGCGCCGACGAGGACGCCACCTACGGCAACAAGCAGTGCGGAGACCGGGTCGTGTGTGGCGACATCGATAAACTGCTCGGGTGCGGCCAGAATGCTGTCAATCAGTTCGGCAAGCAGGCTCATACCCGAACGTTTCGGCCGCCGGTACTTGATTGCTTCTGTCTTCCTGTGTCGTCCTGTTCACGGGGCGTGAGCCAGTCCATCGCCACGGACCGGACCATCACCACTATTATGTCGGCGGTCCCACTCTCGGACATGAAAGAGACCTCCCTCGATGACTTTGCCTCCGGGAGCGATGAGGCCGGTACTGAATCGGAGGGGGAGACGAGCGCGGTCGACACAGAGGCTGTTGAGCAGACCGCCGACTCTGAACCGGCTGAGCAGGCAACTACCCCTGAACAGGTTGCAGCCGCGACGAGCAGTTCACAGTGGAGTCCAGACGGAATAGCGTGTAACTCCTGTGGCGAGGTTGTCGAGCGGCTGTGGGTGGATGAAGGGAACCGTGTCTGTGCTGCGTGTAAAGACTGGAGCTAATATCCCGCCTCTCTCAAAACGGCCGGGGCTTTTTGTGATGGCCGCCGTAGAACAGGGTATGGGTATCACGTACGAAGATTTCCTTAATCTGTCATACGAACCGACGGAAACAGACCTCGTCTGTGAGTTTTATATCGAACCGGCCTCCGGCATCGACTGGGAGGCGGCTGCCAGCCGTGTCGCAAGCGAGAGTTCGAACGGGACGTGGACTGAACTGCAAGTTGAAGGGAACATCCGCGACCTCTCAGCAACTGCCTGTGCCATCGATAAAGAAAGCGGCCACATTACAGTGGCCTATCCCGACACCCTTTTCGAACCGGGAAGTATGCCACAGGTTCTCTCCTGTATCGCCGGCAACATCATGGGGATGAAAGCGGTCGAGCGGATTCGCTTGCTCGACTGTGAGTGGCCGGCACAACTCGTTCAGAGCTTCCCTGGTCCACAATACGGCAGCGCAGTCAAAGCCGAACTGCTCGATGCGGCGGACCGCCCTGCGACTGCTACCGTTCCAAAGCCGAAAGTCGGCCTCACAACTGACCAGCACGTTCAGGTCGGCTACGAGGCCTGGACGGGCGGGGTCGACCTGTTGAAAGACGACGAGAACCTGACCGACCAGTCGTTCAACCCATTCGAGGACCGACTCAGCGAGAGCCTGGCTGCCCGTGACCGCGCGGAGGAGGAAACTGGCGAGAAAAAGAGCTATCTGCTGAACGTAACAGGGACGGGAACCGACATGCTCGAACGTGTCGACATGGCGGCCGAGCACGGCTGTGAGTTTGTCATGGTCGATGTCGTTACCACTGGCTGGGCCGCTGTCCAGCAGGTTCGCGAACGCTGCGAACGGACCGGCCAAGCGATTCACGCCCACCGTGCGATGCACGCGGCCTTTGACCGGATTCCGACACATGGCGTCTCGATGCGTGTGATTGCACAGATTTCCCGGCTCTGTGGCGTCGACCACATCCACACGGGAACGGCTGGGCTCGGGAAACTGGAAAACGAGGATACGCTCGGGATTAACGATTGGCTGGCGAGTGACCTCCACGGCATGACCGACGTGTTGCCGGTCGCCTCCGGTGGGTTACACCCCGGCCTCGTCGCACCGCTGTTTGATGCGCTCGGGACGAACCTGATGGTCCAAGCGGGTGGGGGTATTCACGGCCATCCGGACGGGACACACGAAGGGGCGAAAGCGTTCCGCAAGGCGACCGAGGCGGTCGCTGCTGGTGACTCAATCGAGACGGCTGCTGCCGAGGAGCCTGCGCTCGAACGAGCTATCGACAAATGGGGCACGGAAACCCCGCGATAATCAAACCCAATCGTTCAGACGAGCCAGAAGAGGGCGCTACCGACTGCGACGGCAACGATGTAGAAACCAACCACGGCGCGTTTGTCGAGCCGTTGTCCGACTTGTTTGGCGAACAGTCGTCGTACTGGTGGTAAAATGACAATTCCGGCGAGCAACAGAAACACGCTGGCGAGCGATGGGACCATAGCAAGCGCGCCGACCAGGGTGACCCAGCCGACGGCGTAACTGACGCGCCGGTCCAGCGATGCGGATTGTGGTTGCTCTCCCTCTTCGAAAAGCTCTGCCAGTTCGGCCTCGGGAAGTTGCTTTGCCTGTCGCTTTGTGAATGATTCGAGGGCTTCGGCTGCCTTTTCGTTCTGTGGCGCACCACAGTGTGAACAGAAGTTCGAGCCCTCGGGAATCGAGCGGTCACATTCGCGACACTCGGCCATTGCTCTGGTCTCCGACCGGTTGCTACCTGAATCTTTTGTCCGCATTTATCAGCACTGAGAATGAGCCAACGCCGTTATTACCTGTTACAGACTACTCACGGCTAGCGATACGCAGTATCGTGACGGAACGGAACCGCATGAGTTTCCCCCTCCGGACGACCCATCTCTGGGTTATCGTGCTGGTATTCCTCCTGGCCGGGGTCGCAGGTCTGGCCGGGTCCGTTAGTGGCGATGCTGGAGCTAACACGGCGATAGTGGAACAGTCAAACGAATCGACGACTTTGGACCAACAGAACACAACCCACGCACTGTCGACCGCAACTGCTGGAAACAGCTCGTTCTTTGCCGCTCCAGCGGTCCAGGCTGGCCCATCCATTCACGAGGTGCTCCCGGAACACCTCCAAGCCGATGAGGAACTACAGGTTACGTACACCGCAGAACCCGTGGACCCGGCAAACAGCACAGTCACCCTCCGTGCAATTGGTCCGGACGACGAGATTGGATTTGAGGAAACTGATATCGACAGTGGTAGCGATATCGAGCATACCGTTCCGCGCGATGTTCTGCAGGACCTTCGACCCGGTAATCACGACCTCGTCCTCGAAATTGAAGACGAAAGCGGCAAAACCGAAACAACGACGGAGACAAACGCATTTGAGGTCGGCACTATCGTCGATACGGATAGCGCAAGTTTTGATGAACTCTCGTTTGAAGGCATCGCCGGTGATTTTGTCGAAGTGAGCGTTTCGCTTGATGATGTCGATGAAGCGTATATTCTCTTTGGAGGCGACAGGCCAGCCGCTGAGCCGAATATGCTTGATACACCGGTCGATGTGTTACACGTCGACGGCTCCACGACGTTCATCGCAAACACCCGCCTCATTGGGACGGACCGGCCATCCGAGGAGGTCTATAGCTCGATTGATGGTACTGTTACGAGTTACGCTCACGAACTCGGGCCCGATGCTGAACCGGATGGCGTCTTCGAGGACGTTCGCTTCGAGAATCCGGAAGGTGAACGGATTGCCGAAACTCTCAAAGAATTTCGGGCAGAAAGCACCGGTGGCGTTCAGCCAGGACCGCTCGAAGCCGGTAGATACAGCCTCGTCGTCGGCGAAGGCCCAGCAATCGTCGTGAGAGATGATGGCATCGCCGACCCATTGTTTCCATTTGACCGCGCGAACATCGAACTGACAGAGCCAGAAATTGGTGAGTTCAACGTCTCGTGGCTGCCGGAAGGGAACGCAGACCAGGTTGGGTACGAACCCGATAGCGATGACCTCGAAGAGCTTGACCCCGGTGACATCGATTCGCTCCTTGACCAGGCTATCGAGTCGAATACGATGGCGGTCGATGACCGCCTCCTGCTCGAAATTGAGGCAACGGGAATCTGGGGTGCAGTGGTCGATACGGTCCACGAGGGGGGAGTCGATGACGAACAGGAGGAACTGCTCTCTCCTGCGCAATTTGGCGACTTTTTCGACCTGCCAGAGGGAATTGAACTGACCATCGAACAGCAAAACGTCGCTCGTAACGAACCGACGACGGAGTTTGAACTGTTTGAAGCTGACACCTCCGACGTCTCGTATTTCACCGAGCCGGTACTCGGGACCGAGATACTTGACCTTGAGCGGTTTTATATCGTCGTCGATACCCGCATTCCGGGTGGCGTGACCGAACAACTCGAAGATGGTGACGAGTTCGATATCACGTTCAGCGTCGACGGGGGTGATGATTATTATGACTTTTCGGATATCACGAACAGCTTCAAACCTGACCCGTTCGACCCCGCCGACGGTAGCCAGTTCCCGTATTTCGACGGCAAGGAACTCCGCGAAGAGACGCTCTCGGTTATTGACCGCGAACTTGCGTACGACCGGACGGGGCCGGACGGGCGACCAGTTGTCACGAACGCGACCGGCCAAACCATTTCCGGCACGACAACGCTGCACCCGGAGAGCAGTCCGATCGATATTATCATCGACCAGCGTTTCCCGCCGGTCACTGTCGAATCTGAGGACGTCACTCTCGACGCGAACGGGTCGTTCGAAATCGAGACCGACCTCTCCGGTATCGAAGCCGACAGCGATGTTGATATTCAGTACCGGCTCTTCGAGGCTACGTTCGACGAGCGTTCACTCCATGTTCTTGAGAGCGAAGACGAGTTCGCACAGTTCGAGGTAACCGAACTCACAACGGACTCACAACTCGTTGACGAGGAGGCTGTGGGAGAGGTTACTGCAGAAATCACGAACACCGGCCCACTCGCTGGGAATGAAACGGTCTCACTCGCCGTCGATGGAACGGTGCAGGAAAACAAAACGCTTGCACTCGACGTTGAGGAGTCGGAAACGGTGACCTTCGACACTGCTTCCGAGCTCGGACCCGGTGAGCATCCAATCACGGTCGAAACGCTGACTGATTCGGAAAGCCAACTTCTCGTCGTTGAGGACCCATCGCCCGTGTTTACGGTTGCGAATCTGACTGCGGAGGCGCCGGTTGTTGAGGGAACGCTCGAACCAGTGCTCAACATGACCGTTGCAAATGAGGGACTTATTGCTGGGTCGGAGACTGTCGAGATTGCTATCGATAACGAGACAGTCACGACTGAGGATGTCGAGATTGGGCCGGGCGGAACTGAGATGCTGGTGAGCGAGGGAACCGAAACCGAATTTGGCGATGCGGTTGAGGCACTTGAGCCTGGAGAATACACTGTAACCGTTACCACGCCGAACGAGACCGCTCACACGACGATGGTACGGGAGTCAGTTGGGGGGACGTTCGAGATAACTGACCTCTCCGCTGATAGTCCAGTCGAGGTTGATGAGCCAATTTCAATTAGTCTGTCCGTTGAACACCCAGGCGAACAGGCAACGACGGAAACAATAGCGATTCAGTTCGACGGTGAACCCGTTACAAGCGAGTCGGTCGAACTTGAGCCCGGTGAGACGACGACAGTCGAGACAGCACACGACGGCAGTTCAGAGCCGGGAGAGTATACCGTTACTGCGACGACCGCGACTGACGAGGAGGAGACGACTGTTGTCGTCGAAGAGAGTCCGGCAGACGAAGATGAGCCGAGCGAGGAGAGTCCACCCACAGAGGAGCCAGACGATGATATCTTCGGTCTCGCACTCACTTCAGGACGGGTTCTTGGTGGGACGGCCCTGATTGGTGCAGTCTACGTCCTCGGTTACTGGGTGTGAAACCAACGGGCTGGTGCTATTCTGCGTTTTCGACTGGCGCGCCAGGGACGTTCGTCTGGACGCTGGTCAGTCCCTGTTTGGCTTTCTGCTTCGATGCGTAACCCTGTCCGCTATCAGCGATAATGTTCCCGTTATCGTGGCGAAGCCGCCAGCGCCATTTGTCCTGTTTGTCCGCAAAGAGTTCGAAGGTCGCCTTGCTTCCACCTTCTGTCGGAGCATCCTCCTCTTTTGATTGGTCAACCACATACGCCCCAGGTGCGTTTTTCCGGACGCTTTCGAGTCCCTGCTTTGCCTTCTGTCGTGAGGCATATCCCTCTGCGCTGTCTGCGATAATGTTTCCATTCTGGTGGACGAGCCGCCAGCGAATCTTTTCCTGTTTGTCCGCAAAGAGTTCAAACCGGGCTTTGCTCGCAACGACATCAGTCTCGATATCGTCGTCTCTTTCTTCCCATTCGAGTTCGATTTCTAGCGAAACCTGACCTTCCTCACGCTCGAGTTCGACGTCCAGTTCCGGTTCTGCCGGTACATTGACTGTAATGCTTTGTTCGTCGTCGATTGGAAC
>LKNH01000086.1 GCA_001564135.1 Halobacteriaceae archaeon Tc-Br11_E2g27
CCAAACGGAGATATCGGTTTGGATTAGAAGAGAATACTAACCATTGAGAGGCAGTATCAGTCAGTGGGCTGTGCCACCGCACCGTCCCAGACGATTTTCCCTTCCACAGCAAGCTTATCGAGGTGTGCCCTGACCGTGGCGCTAGCTAGCTGTTCAACGCCGGAAATATCCTTCTCATAGACTGCATCCAGCAGCGAATCAATCGTCTCGTGACCCGCTTCAACTGCTGAGCAAACCATTGATTCCCGGGCTAATCGGTGAGCAATCAACCGCTCGCAGACCTCTCGCGGATTTGTAATAACGGGACCGTGTCCGGGATACAACCGGTCAGGATTCATCGCATGAATCCGGCGTAGCGAGCTCAAATACGCACGCATATCACCGTCAGGTGCACCAACAACGACGCTTCCTGAGGCGAGTGCAAGGTCTCCGGTAATCAGCGACCGTCCTCCCGATTCCGTGACGCCAAAGGAAACATGCTCAGGGGCATGACCAGGTGTATCAACGACTGTCACCCCACCAGCAACGGGGATTGTCTCGCCGACGGTGAATATCCGGTCCGGGCGAACGCCAGTGGCTGCCTCGAAAGCGGCCATCCGGCCGTACCGTGACCACACTGTCAGGTCGTGCTCTGTTGCATAGTTCGAAACAGCTCCGACATGGTCTGGGTGATAGTGGGTGAGCGCAATATGGGAAACCCCGTGCTGAGTAATTACCGAATCAAGCCGTGAAGAGTAGGCCGCCGGGTCAATCAAAAGCCCGTCCTCTCCTCCAATTACGTAGGCATTTGTTTTTCCCGTCGGGGCAGTCGTCCCGGTCTCAAGCGATATCCGCGTAACCATTGGATGACAGTCATACTACTGGACGTAAGCTATTAAACAATCTCGCCACCCCAGTGTGGCGAGTATGGTAGCGAAGTTACGTCCGGCAGTATCAGTGAAGGAAAAGGATGTGATTGCTCATCCAACGTGAACAAAAAAGAAGAGTGAACTACCGTTACAGCCGAAGCTCGTAGACTTGTTTGCGTGCGTCCTGCAAGCTGTAGCGCGCTTCCACAAGTCCTGTCTCTTCGAGGCGGTTGAGTGCGTAGCGAACGGTACGGTCGGGAAGCAGTGACTCCTCGGCGAGCTGTCCCTGTGACATCGGTGCATCCGTTTCCAAAATCTTTGCAACCAGCTTTGCACTTGGTGGGAGTTCGCGCAGGCGGTCGCGGTATTCCTGTGTCGTCAGTGGTCGGCCGACCTTCCCTGGCTCCTCCACAATTGTGCTCATACCCACTTCTCACTCGATAGTCCTTGTAAATGTTGGCTATATGCACATCAAAACAATAGAGAGTATTAATACGTGTATAAGGGACTGACAACAGGCGTCAAATCAGTGCCTCCTGCTGCCAAGACAGTAATTGGTTGAGATGGTTCGATGAATTTCAATACCGTTTTAATAGCAGGGGTATGAAAATCTGTAGCGTGAAAGGACAGGAGTGGTACCAGGAAGATGATGTCGCCGAAGCCTACGACGAGAAGCGATTCTCTCGGGGCGGACGCCTCATCGACCGGCGTGAGAAACAGGCCGTTTTAGATGCTCTTAGCCCCGTTGAAGACAAGAAAATCCTCGAAATCGCCTGCGGAACCGGCCGGTTTACGACGATGCTCGCCGACCGCGGCGCGGATATCATTGGCTTGGATATTTCCGGCCCGATGCTCCAACAGGGGCGTGAACGGGCACAATCTGCTGGGGTTGCCGACAATCTAGAGTATATGCGCGGTGATGCCGGCCGATTACCGTTCCCTGATGATGAGTTTGATGCAGTTCTTGCGATGCGGTTTTTCCATCTAGCGGATACACCGGAATCGTTTATGACCGAGATGCAGCGCGTCTCAAAGGACCAAATCGTCTTTGATACGTTCAACCGACGGTCCAGCCGCGTGTTGTATAACTGGGCATTACCGATGGGTTCACATCTCTATTCGGAGACTGATGTGAAGCAACTGCTCGCGGATGCAAATCTTGAACTTGTCAACGCTGAGCACGACTGGATTATTCCGTACGGGTTCTATCGGAGCATCCCGAATACGCTAGCTTCTGGAATCCGACGGATGGACAGTACAGTCGTGAAAACGGCCGTTGGGAGACCATTTAGCTCGGTCTCTTACTGGGAAGCTCGCGTTCAAGAATAACCGTTTGTTACACCAAGCTATTATCCAAAATTCTCTACTTTTGCTGTATCAGGTTCGCCACCAGCGGCAGTGATGGCACTCATTGCGTCATCGAGAAAGTCAGCGAAGCCATAGACAAACACCTGTGTCTCGATAACTGCTTCCGATGGAACAGCTTCGGTAAGTGGTTTTTCGTCCGCAATAACCGTCACAAATGCACCACGCTCTTGAAGTTCCGCGAGTCGGGACTCGTGTAGTGGCTCATCATCCTGATAGATGATAGTTGCTTCACCACCATCATCGAGCGTTCGTTCCGCAATTCCAACCGCTGGCCCAATTCCTGGACCTCCGGCAAGGAGCAAGACCGATTGCTCACCCTCATAATAAGCGTTGCCGTACGGTCCAGAGAGGACAACATCATCTCCGGGTTCAAGCGCCCTGAGTTGCGGTGTCAACTCTCCATCGGGGTCAATTCCGATTGTCATCTCGAAGGTCCCCGTTACGTCCGGCGAGGAAAGCGTATAAAACCGCGAAACGGTTTCATCATCGACAGTCATAGTGAGTTTCAAAAACTGTCCAGGTTCAGCACTAAATCCAGCAGGTGTCTCGAACTGTATCGAAATAGCATCCGACCCGACCGATTCGATAGCCGCGATTGTCACGGGGATTTCGTCCATACACGTGGTTTAGTCAGGATAACCAAAGGGATTATTATTGCTTCACTGCTGAAATGTTGAGCGACTGTCCGTTCCCTTCAAGTCGTTACATACTGCCCACGTAGGAACATAAAATGGTATTATATACCATAAATCGAAACGCATGGCAGAAGGCTTTTCGTCACGCCCTCGGTATCCGAATCTAGCATGCATGAGGACTTGAACTGGGCCATCGGCGGGGAAGCCGGCGATGGGATAGATTCCACAGGAAAGATTTTCGCACAGGCGCTCTCGCGCGCAGGTCGCCACGTGTATACTTCGAAAGACTTCGCGTCCCGGATTCGCGGAGGATACACTGCGTACAAGATTCGGACGTCCGTCGACCGCGTCGAGAGTGTCGTCGACCGACTCGATATTCTTATCGCACTGACCGAGCGGACTATCGAGGAGAATATGGGTGAACTCCATGACGGGAGCGTCATCATCTACGATGGTGAACGAACCTCGATGCAGGATGTCGAGATTCCCGAAAACATGATTGGGCTCGACATTCCGCTAAAATCGCTCGCAGAGGATGCAGGTGGAGCCATTATGCGGAATGTGGTCGCACTCGGTGTCGCTTGTGAGGTTGCTGACTTCCCGATTGAAAATCTCGATGCGTCGCTGGAAAAGCGATTCAAAAACAAGGGACAGGCAATCGTCGATAACAACCAGAAGGCTGCTCGACTCGGACAGGAGTACGTCGCTGAAAATTACGACCACGACTACGGATACGACCTTGAGACAACTGACGAAGACCTCGTCTTGCTCAACGGAAACGAAGCAATCGGAATGGGTGCAATTGCGGCTGGCTGTCGGTTCTATGCTGGCTACCCAATCACGCCCGCAACGAGCATTATGGAGTATCTGACCGGCCGTATCGACCAGTATGGTGGGAAGGTCGTACAGGCCGAAGACGAACTGGCAGCTATCAATCTGGCACTCGGTGCTGCCCGCGCAGGTGCGCGCTCGATGACCGCGACCTCCGGTGCTGGTATCGACCTGATGACCGAAACCTTCGGGTTGGTTGCTACCAGTGAAACGCCGATGGTTATCTGTGATGTGATGCGGGCCGGTCCATCAACCGGAATGCCAACGAAACAGGAACAAGGCGACCTCAATATGTTGCTTTACGGTGGGCACGGAGAAATTGACCGGTTTGTCGTCGGCCCAACCACTGTTTCCGAGTGTTTCTGGAAGACTATCGAAGCGTTCAACCTCGCCGAAAAGTACCAGATTCCAGTCTTCCTCGTCTCTGACCTTGCGCTTTCAGTCACCGAACAGACGTTCAGTCCCGACACCTTCGATATGGACGCTGTGGAGATCGACCGTGGAAAGGTTGTCGACGAGGACGACATCGATAGCTGGCTTGATGAACAGGGCCGCTTCCAACCGCATTTCCCGGCTGCAGACGGAATCAGCCCCCGTGCGTTCCCAGGTACGACCGATGGCGCACACATGACCACCGGACTTGAACACGACGCCCTTGGTCGGCGAACAGAGGAAACTGATGTTCGTATCGAACAGGTCGAAAAGCGAGAACAGAAAGTCAAAACCGCCAAAGAACGAGAAGACTGGGATTACCGTGAGTTTGGCGACCCCGATGCTGATACGCTCGTTATCTCGTGGGGCTCGAACGAAGGAGCAATCCGTGAAGCGATGGAATACCTCTCGGAAGATGGCTTCGACGTGCGGTTTATCTCGGTCCCATATCTGTTCCCACGACCTGACCTGACCGACGAAATTGCTGAGGCAGAATCGACGGTTGTCATCGAGTGTAACTCGAAAGGACAGCTCGCTGACCTCATCGAACACGACGTGCTGGAGCGTGTCGACCGAATTAATAAGTTCAACGGCATTCGGTTCAAAGCGGATGAACTGGTTGAGGACATTCGGAACGCCGCCGAAGGGATGGAGGTAGAACAATGAGTTCAGAGGTTCGATTCATCGATTTCAAGGCGGATAAACAGCCGACCTGGTGTCCAGGCTGTGGTGATTTCGGCACCATGAACGGCATGATGAAAGCCCTTGCTGAGACGGGCAACCACCCTGATGATACCTATCTCGTCGCTGGGATTGGCTGTTCGGGCAAGATTGGAACCTACATGCATAGTTATGCGTTGCACGGTGTGCATGGCCGTGCACTCCCTGTTGGCATTGGCGCGAAACTCGCTAATCCCGAACTCGAAGTGATGGTTGCCGGCGGTGACGGTGATGGCTATTCGATTGGTGCCGGTCACTTTGTGCACGCCGTTCGCCGCAATGTCGATATGACTTATGTCGTCATGGACAACCGCATTTACGGCCTCACCAAAGGTCAGGCCTCACCAACCAGCCGTGAGGATTTCGAAACCTCCACCAGTCCTGATGGCACCAATATGGCTCCGATTAATCCGCTGGCACTGGCCCTTGCTGCTGGAGCCACCTTCATCGCCCAGTCATTCTCTTCGGACAGTCAACGCCACACCCAGATTGTCAAAGAAGCCATCGAACATGATGGGTTTGGCCTTGTCAACTGTTACTCCCCATGTGTCACGTTCAACGACGTCGACACCTACGATTACTTCCGCGACACCATCGTCGACCTTGAAGAGACCGACCACGACCCAACCGACTTCGACGCCGCCACCGAGAAAATTATGGATAGCGACAAAGAATACACCGGCGTCATCTACCAAGACCCCGACTCAGTCCCATACGAACAACGAGAAGGGCTCACCGAAAACATGGCTGACATTCCAACCGGTGCCCCGGACGATGCCATGGACCTCGTCCGCGAATTCTACTGAACGGGCTTCACCCGATTTTGAGCGCTCAAAGCGAGGCATATAACTGGGTGGGCATTCAACTGGCGAGCAAATGGCCAAGGATGTAAAACCCACGCGAAAGAATTTGATGCAGATTGAAGACCGGATTGAACTATCCGAGCGTGGTCACGATACGCTGGAGAAAAAGCGAGACGGCCTCATTATGGAGTTTATGGAGATTCTGGACCAAGCACAGGATGTTCGGTCCGAGATGGAGGCCAATTATGAGGACGCACAGCGCGCAATCGATATGGCGCGCGCCATGGAAGGCGATGTCGCAGTCCGTGGAGCAGCATCCGCGTTGAAAGAACACCCAGAGATTACGACCCAATCAAAAAATATAATGGGAGTGGTCGTGCCACAGATTGAGTCAACAAAGGTGCAGAAAAATCTCGAAGAGCGAGGATACGGTGTGCTTGGGACGAGCGCCCGCATCGACGAGGCAGCGGAAGCATACGAGGAACTACTTGACAGTATCATCCTCGCTGCTGAGGTCGAGACAGCGATGAAAAAGATGCTCGAAGAGATTGAAACGACCAAACGGCGTGTTAACGCGCTGGAGTTCAAGCTCCTCCCAGAACTTCGAGAGGCACAGGAGTATATCGAACAGAAACTTGAAGAGCAAGAGCGAGAGGAAATCTTCCGCCTGAAGAAAATTAAGGCCAAAAAAGAGGAGGAGGCCAAAGCTGAGCGAGCAGAAGAGAAAGAGGCCGAGGCAGCCGAAGCCACTGCATAGCTCTCCGGGAACGGTATTTTGTTGAATCAGATTGGTGAGTCGACAGTAACTACCGCCATACGGAATTGTATAAAGAGTACAATATCGACCAATATATATTATACTGGAGCCCAAAGAGAGAGTGATGAGTAATTCAGAAGACGAACGCGAGAAGATTCGCCAGCAGAAAAAAGAGAAATTACTAGAGGGAGAAGAGAGCACCGGAAGTGGACAGCAGCCTCCTGCAGAACCAATCGAGATTACCGATCAGGGACACTTTAAAGAAGTAATTGATACCTACGATGTGGTCCTTGTCGACTGTTATGCAGATTGGTGTGGCCCATGCAAGATGATGGACCCTGTTGTCAAACAGTTAGCAAGCACGAGCGACGCGGCAGTGGCGAAACTCGACGTAGATGCAAACCAAGCACTCGCCGGACAACTCGGTGCGCGCAGCATTCCAACGTTCATCGTATTCGCGGATGGTGAGCCGGTCCAGCGGATGGTTGGTGCACAGGACAAGGGAGCGCTTGAAAACGTCATCCAGACTGCGAGCGCATAATACAGTTGAAAGCCGTACGGAATGGCACAACTGTTAAGCTTTTGGGCGAAATTGTTGAGGTAATGAGGAGAAGGGCATTACTGGCGGCGTTTGGGGGCACATTGCCTGTCTCGATTGCAGGATGTCTGGGAAATGGGGATGATGATGCTGTAGATGAAGAGCAAGAAGATGATGAGACGGATGCTACTGAGGAGACCGAACCAGAAGACGAAGACGAGTCCGAGACGGAAGACGATGAGGAAGAAGAGGAAGACGATGGGGAGGAGGAGGAAGAAGAACAAGAGGAAGAAGACGAACTCGAGATAGAAGAAGAAATTAGTGTAACAGCGGAAGGGTTCGACCCATCACTTGCAATTGTCGAACGAGGAACGGTCGTTGGTTGGACGACTGAAGAAACTCCCCAGGATGTGGCTTTTTTCCATCAAGATAACGAGAGACAGACCAGAGTGCCGATAGAAACTGAAGCTGTCGATGAAACAGCTACGGCAGAGGAGCCGGTGACCTTCGAGTTTACTCAAGAAGGTGTGTACGATTTCTACCACGGCGATGCTGAGGAGGATGGTGTCGTGGGTTCAGTCATCGTCGGTGACGTAGCCGACGTGACCCAACCCGGACTTTCGGTTCCAGCAGCAGAGATTCCGGATGCGGCCAGGGCGGAACTACAGCGGCTCAACGAGGAAGCCGCCGAATTCCTTGGTATCGAGTTACAGGAACCGCCGAGTGCGGATACTGATATTGAACTATCATCTGCGTTCGACCCACAATTAGTACACAAAGAGCCCGGCGGAACTGTCACGTGGACCGCAATAGATGACGAATATGAGGTAGCTTTCTATCACGAGGACGTACCAGTTGTGCTGGAGCCACCTGCCGAAGAAGACGATGAAACAAACGGAGACGAGGTTGAACCGGAAACCGAGCCCAGACAACACCGGGTTCCCGAGGGTGTTGAGACGTTCAGCGACCGCCTTTCGACAGGAGAAGAAGTGTCCATCGAACTCACTGAACCAGGAGTGTACGACTGGTACTGTCAGACAAACGAATCCGACGGGATGGTCGGCTCAATCCTTGTAGGCGATGAACGCGACAATGACCAGCCCGGTCTGCAACCGCCTGACGAGACTATTCCCGATGTGGCAGCAGCTGCGCTTTCAGACCTCAACCAACGTACGAGAATTACATTCGTAGTTGCAGAGGTGAATCAAGTCATTACCGCACTTAACCACCAGGAAGATGAATCGATTAGCGTTCTCAACTCCTATATTGAAAGCGACGAGACCGTATCGTATCTCATCCCAGTGCAGGCAGAGACCCCGGAGGAAGCAACAGCAGAAGCAGAGCGCCTTCGGAGTGTTCGGGACAATCTAACTGAGGAAATACTAACTGTAGTCCCGCGGGAGGCAAATAGACAGCTCCCGATTCCACCGCTATTCCAGGCTGAAGACATCGAAACACCCAGTGATGCGCGTGAGGAGGCCGATGAACTTGAGTCGGAGGAGGGTTCTGACGTGTACGGGGAAGCACCGGTACGTCTCCGGGAGGCCGCCGATTTCACGGAGGCGCTAGAGAACCAACTCACGTCACTGGCAGACCAACTTGAATCCGTTGGGGAAACCAGTTAATTGCTGAACAGTCTCGAAAACCAGACAGCAGCACCCACCCCCGCTACGGCAGGGGGTGTCGCCGCGGATGCTGCATAATCCTCAGTACCAGCATCACCATCCACGCCTGGAGCTTGTGGCACGAACAGCGACGAGACATTGGGTTGTATGGTCACAGTGACTGGAGTCCACGCGCAGGATATCCAACGACGTAATCAACACCTGATTCGTGTAATGAGTCAACCTGTTGGGCGACGGCATCAGGTGGACCAGTTAATCCATAGGCTCGACAGGCAGCAAGCAACGTCTGACGGTCTTTTCCGGAGATAGTGCTGTCCATCGAAACGCTGTTTGAAAGTCGCTGACGGACCGTATGGCGCCTTCCAGCATACGAGCCGAGAGCATCCAGAATGGTATCCGGGTCACCCGAGAGCACTGTTGGTGCATACACCGCAACCTCGCCATCGTATCCTGCTGTCCGAAGCGCACTCACCTCGTTTTTCGTCGCGCTAGAAAGGAGTTCGAACTGTGTACCACCGAGGGCGAGGGCGATTCGTTCAATTCCTTCCGTCCCAACCCAGGGGTCATTGCTCGATTTAGCACTCGCTTTAAGACGGGGCGTGATTGCACGCTGTTGTTCGGCCTCACTCAGGTAGGCTCCGTTACCGGCAACGAGCACGCGCGAAATATCCGCAGGAACCTCCTGAGCTAAGTGGTCATCGCCAAGCGGGTCAAACCCATCAGCGCGGACCGGGATAGCTAATCTAACATCGAACGCGTCGGCAAGGTCACGTAGTTCCGCAGGCTCAGGGACGTGTTCGTTGCCCTCGTAGTCGATAGTTATTGTCTCGACAGCAAGGGAAAAAGCGTGGTCAATGTCAACTTCTGTTGGCTTGAGTGCCACCGCATCGAAGCCGACTGTGGAAAGTAATCCCCCTGAGACAGCAGTCATGTCTGTGTTACTGATTCGGGAGAGACAACGGCAAAACACTGTCGTTTCACCCAATTCGTTATACCGGAAAATCCGCG
>LKNH01000087.1 GCA_001564135.1 Halobacteriaceae archaeon Tc-Br11_E2g27
AGATTACCGATAATTCGGAGGTCACGATCACCGTCACAACGTCGGATATCGTCCTGTTCGAAGAGACAGTTCGAGTGGAGAACTGACCAAGTGAACGATATCAGGATTCGTCCGAAGGAATCTCCGCAATCGTTGTGATGGCCCGTGGGCTGTTGGGACTCGCCTGTTGGATGTGGTGTTCGAACGTCTCAAATCCGGCATCCACAAACATCCGGTCCGCTTCATCCTCGTCGTAAAAGAGCATTATCGCATCAGCAGCTTTCTGGAAGATGGTGTTGTTCGGGTAATCCGGACCAACAACCAACACGCTCCCACCCGGTTTGCCGATACGTCTGAGTTCGCGGAGCGTTTCGACCGGATTTGGCCAGTATTCGATTGAACCGGATGACCAGACGATATCAAAGGTATCGTCGGCGTATGGCAGTCGTTCGGCATCGGCAAGCGCAAACCGGACAGCCCCGCGGCGACCAAACTTCTCGTACGCGCGCGACAACTGGTGTGGACTCTGGTCAATACCGTAGACAGTCTCAACGTGCTGGATGAGGCCTTCGGTCGCAAACCCAGTTCCACAGCCAACGTCGATAACCATATCATCCGGCTGAATATCGAGAAGCGAAATCGCTTCGTCTCGCATCTCTTCGTTCCAGATGAACGGGTTGACACGGTCGTAGACTCGTGAAAGATATTTGTAAAACAGCCGAGCGCGCGCTTTGTCTTCGAGAATACCCATTGTTGATAGATTGGGCTGTATCTCAAAGAATGCTCCGGAACGGGCGAGTGGGCAGGGGCTATGATACCGGTCGACGGAACAATTGATGGTTCTCACCCGGGATGGGTGGTGACGAATCTACCACAGCTTCCGTCGCCCGGTAGAGGAGAAATTGGTGCAAGTCTATTCCGCAACTATGAAATAGGCTATGTGGCTACCTCTAACCGATTGAGCGATGCCCGATCAGAAGGTACTACGACAAATAAAAGACTCCGAAGAGGAGGCCGACGAAATTATCGCGGAGGCTGAACGGGATGCTGACGAACGCATCGCAGCCGCTCGCGAAGAGGCCGAACAGATACGTGAGGAGGCCAGACAGGACGCCAAAGAGCTGGCCGAGGAACGTATCGAGGAGGCACGTGAAGAGATTGAAGAACAACGTGAGGAGATTCTCGCCGAGGGTGACGCCGAACGCGAGAAGCTCGAATCACAGGCAGAAGAGCGCATCGAGGAGGTGCTCGAATACGTGATGAATGAGTTTGAGGAGGCGGTGCATGCTCAGACCTGAGCAGATGTCGAAAGTCTCGGTGACCGGCTCGAAATCCGTTATGGACGAGGTCATCGAGACGATGCACGAGATGCACCTCGTACACATTACCGATTACGATGGCTCCTGGGACGGGTTCGAACCCGGAACGCCGCTTGAGGGCTCAGACGAGACATCTAGCCAACTCGTCACGGTCCGTGCAATCGAGAGCACGCTTGGGGTCACCCCCGCCGACGCTGGTTCGACCGCAGCGGTCGACCTATCAGACGCTGACGAGCGGTTGGAGGAAATCCGCACCGAGGTTAACGAGCTTGACGACCGCAGAGACGAACTCCGCGGTCGGCTTCGAGATATAGACGACAAACTCGACCAGATGACGGTGTTTGCCGACCTCGGATTGGAACTTGACCTCCTCTGGGGCTATGACTCGCTGGATGTCATGGTCGGAGAGGGCGACGGGGAAGCCGTCCAGGAGGCGCTTGAAGAAAGTGACGACGTGGAGGCCTACGATATCTTCACAGGTGGAAACACCGTTGCAGCGTTCGGCTATCTCGACGACGGTTCCCTTGAGGATACGCTGGTAGGCGTACCCTTTACCGAATATGACGTCCCCGAGGAAGCCGGGAATCCAACCACAGTGGTCTCTGACCTCAAGCAAGAACGCCAACAGGTTGAAGCCGAGTTGAGCAAACTTGAAAGCGAAATCGAGGCGCTCAAACTCGATTCTGCCGCATTCTTGCTTGCACTCGAAGAGAAACTCTCGATTGACGCCCAGAAGTTCGAAGCGCCGCTCCGATTTGCGACGACCGAGCGTTCGTTCGTTGTGGAGGGGTGGGTTCCGACAGAGTCCATCGACGAGTTTGAGCAGAACATGCGCGCCGCAGTTGGTGACCGAATCGATATCGACGAAATCGAACGTGCAAGCTACACGAGTGGTGGCCACGTCCACAAGGAGACACACGGCGACGAACACAGCTCAGAGGCTGACACCGCTGAGGCCGCAACCGACGGCGGAACGGTCCAGACAACGGAGGCCGAATCCGGTGAGCAACAGGTCGCCACCGATGGTGGAACCGCACAGGCAGATGGCGGCCGTGAGATTGTCACAGTCGATGATAGCCCACCCGTCATTCAGAAGAACTCAAAAATGGTCGGTCCGTTCGAAGTGCTTGTCAAAGCGGTTAACCGACCAAAATACTCCGAGCTCGACCCAACCCTGCTCGTCTTCATGACGTTCCCGTTTTTCTTCGGGTTCATGATTGGCGACATGGGATACGGTGTGCTGTATGTCGCACTTGGCTACTACATGGCGAAAAACTTCGATTCGCAAGGAATCCGTGATTTCGGCATGGTCGTCGTCTGGCTCGGTCTCTGGACGTTCCTGTTCGGTATCCTCTATGGGGAATTATTCGGACACTACATCTTCCAGTCGATTGAGCTGTTCGCATCGGTTCCAAGCGCGACCAGCTACCAGGTGATAGATAAAGGAATCGTCACGACCGAGTGGGCAATTACCTGGCTCATCGTGGCCGTGCTCTTTGGCTGGATACAGCTAAACATCGGCTACATCTTCAACTTCATCGAGGAGTATCAGCTCCACGGTGCAAAGGAAGCTGTCGTCGAATCCGGCTCGTGGATTCTGATGCTCAACGGTATCTGGGTGTTCATCTTCAGCGAGTTCGGAGCCAGTTCCAAGCCTGATTTCCTCGTTGGCGAGGAAGCAGTCTTTGCAGCTGGGTCCGAAACGATACCCCTTGGATTCTCCGGGTTCCCTGAACTGGTCGGGATTCTCGGACTTGTCGCGTTCGCAATCGGTATCGTGCTCATCCTCACTGGCCCATGGTATGAGGTATTCGAGTTCCTCACCCCACTGGTGCACGTCCTATCATACACCCGACTGACAGCAGTGTTGCTGTCAAAAGCCGGAATGGCAGTCGCAGCAAATCTGCTGTATTTCGGTGCCGCACTCGGCGATGGCTCGTTTGAGTTTTTCGTCACGAGCCAGCCGACTGAAGATGCCATCTTCCAAGGACTCTACAACATGGGGACGATGGATATGAGCGTCGCCGGACTCGAATTCGCGCTGGAAGGGGCGATACTCGGGCTTCCGGTTCTCATCATCGGCCACATCGTCGTCTTGGCAATCGGTGGCACAGCCGCGCTACAGGCAATTCGGCTGGAATACGTCGAGTTCTTTGGGAAGTTTTATGAAGGCGGTGGAAAGAACTATCAACCGTTCGGCTACGAGCGAACCTACACTACTGACAACTAACTAAAAACACTGCTATACTACTATGATTGAAACACTACCTGCACTGGCAAACGTTGCAATGGAAACTGGCGCACCGGCACTTGAACCTGAGGCTGCAGCAGCATTCGCTGTTGGACTCGCTGCACTCGCAACCGGATATGCACAGCGAGGTATCGGTTCAGCCGCTGTCGGCGCTGTCGCCGAAGACGGTGACAACTTCGTTTCGGCACTGATTTTCACCGTCATTCCAGAGACGCTGATTATTATCGCCTTCGTGACCATCTTCGTGGTGTAACGCGGCTTATCTTTACCACCCATGAGTTTGGATACTGTCGTTGAAGACATCAAAGCGCAAGCCCGCGCGCGTGCGGAAGAGATACGCGCAGAGGCCGACGAAGAGGCCGACGAGATAGTTGCGGCTGCCGAAAACGATGCCACAGAAATCCGCGAGGACGAGTTGGCACAGGCGGACCGCACCGTTGCACAGGAGCGCGAACAGCGTATCTCCAGTGCAAAGCTTGAGGCGAAGCAGGCCCGTCTCGATGCACGTCGGAACGTTCTCCAGTCGGTACGAGAAGACATAGAAGCCGAAATTGCTGGGCTTGCGGGCGAACAGCGCGAGGAACTGACCCGTGCGTTGCTTGAAGACGCTGCGACCGAGTTCGAATCGGCTGGCAGCGTTCGCGTATTCGGTCGTGCAGACGACGAGGAGCTGATTGACTCACTTCTCGCCGACTACGACGGCTTCGAATACGCTGGCGAGTTCGACTGCCTCGGTGGCGTCGTCGTCGAGAGTGACGAATCGCGGGTGCGAGTAAAGAACACGTTCGATTCGATTCTGGAGGATGTCTGGGAGGACAACCTCCGGGAGATAAGTAACAGGCTATTCGAGCAATGAGCGCAACAGGGAGCTCCAATCCGGAGTACGTAAACGCCCGTGTTCGGGCCCGACGAGCAGCGCTGTTCGACGACGAAGATTATCGGAAGCTGGTCCGGATGGGGACCGGTGAGATTGCCCGGTATATGGAGGAAACCGAGTACGAAGCGGAGATGAACAGACTCGGAACCCGCCACAGCGGGGTCGACCTCATCGAATACGCCCTGAACGAGAATCTCGCCAAGCATTTCCACGACCTGTTGAACTGGGCAGAAGGACAGCTCTACGACCAGATAGCAAACTACCTCCGAAAGTTCGACGCCTGGAACGCCAAAACCGCAATCCGCGGCGTCTATTCCGGAGCTGACCCCGAGGAAATTCAGACGGACTACATCCGTGCTGGCGAATTTAGCGACTCGTTGCTCGACCAGATGGCTGCTGCCGGGTCCGTCGAGGAGGTCGTTGAGTTACTCGATGGGACGATTTTCGAGGAAGGACTTGATGCAGCATTCGAAGAGTTCACAGATAGCGATGTCCTTGTCCCCATCGAGAACGCCATCGACAAGACGTTCTACGAACACCTACTCGACGATATTGACACCGGGATTATTGATAGAAACACCCCTAAAGGGCTGTATCTTGACGTGTTGCAGGCCGAGATTGATTTCCGAAACATTCGGAATGCACTCCGACTCTCGCGGACAGGGACGGACCTCGACCCAGATGCGTACTACATCGAAGGTGGCAAGCTATTCACCGAAGGTGAGCTTCGTCAGCTCGTCAATAGTTTTGACGACCTGGTCGAGTACATCCGAGATAGCACATACGGCGACGAGCTATCCGGGGCACTCTCGGACCTTGCAGAGGCAGAGAGTCTTGTCCAGTTCGAAAACGCCCTTGACGGGGCACTGCTGGCGTATTCGGATACACTGTCGTACACCTATCCGGTGTCCATCTGCTCGGCGCTCTCGTATATCCTTGCAAAAGAACGAGAAATAGAGAACATTCGCGCGATTGCCCGTGGCCGCGAGGTCGGGCTCTCCGTAGAAGAAATCGAGGGTGAACTCGTCACATGAGCCAAGAGATAGCAGTCGTCGGCAGTCCGGAGTTCACGACAGGATTCCGTCTTGCTGGCGTCAGAGCGTTCGAAAACGTCCCCGAAGAACAGAAAGACGAAGAGCTAGATGACGCAGTAACCGAAACGCTCGAAGACGAGAACATCGGCATCGTCGTGATGCACGATGACGACCTCGACTATCTCTCACGAGATGTCCGCCAGAACGTCGAGACGAGCGTCGAACCGGTTGTCGTCACACTCGGAGGCGGCGCTGGAAGCGGAGGTCTGCGTGAACAGATTAAACGAGCAATCGGAATCGACCTGATGGAAGAGGATACATGAGTCAAGCAACAGAATCAGACGTCACTGAAGATGGCGTCATCGAAAGCGTAAGCGGCCCCGTCGTGAAAGCAGTCGACCTGGACGCGCGGATGAACGACGTTGTCTATGTCGGCCACGAGGGGCTGATGGGAGAGGTTATCGAAATCGAAGGGAACCTGACCACAATTCAGGTATACGAAGAGACCTCGGGCGTCTCGCCAGGCGAACCAGTCGAGTCGACTGGCTCACCCCTGTCGGTCGACCTTGGTCCAGGAATGCTCGATACCATCTACGATGGTGTCCAGCGCCCGCTCGACGTGCTCGAAGAGAAGATGGGCTCTGCGTTCCTTGACCGTGGTGTCGACTCACCAGGAATCGACCTTGAGCGAACCTGGGAGTTTACGCCGGAAGTTGAGGAAGGCGATGAAGTCAGTCGCGGCGACGTAGTCGGGACCGTCCCCGAGACAGAGAGCATCGACCACAAGGTGATGGTGCCACCAGACGCACTCGAAGATGACGAAACCGCTGAAGTCGTCTCCATCGAGAGCGGGAACTTCACCGTCACCGAGACGGTTGCCGAACTGGACAACGGCGAGGAAGTTACCATGCGCCAGGAGTGGCCAGTTCGTGAACAGCGACCAACCAAAAACAAGTACACGCCACGGACGCCGCTGGTCTCAGGTCAGCGGATTCTCGACGGGCTGTTCCCGATTGCAAAAGGTGGAACGGCCGCAATTCCAGGACCGTTCGGTTCCGGGAAAACGGTCACCCAGCAATCGCTGGCAAAGTTCTCTGATGCGGATATCGTCGTCTACATCGGCTGTGGAGAGCGTGGTAACGAGATGACGGAAGTGATTGACGACTTCCCAGAGTTGCCTGACCCACAGACCGGGAACCCGTTGATGGCCCGGACGTGCCTCATTGCAAACACGTCGAACATGCCTGTTGCAGCACGAGAGTCCTGCATTTACACGGGGATTACCATCGCAGAGTTCTACCGCGATATGGGATACGACGTGGCACTGATGGCAGACTCCACCTCACGCTGGGCAGAGGCAATGCGTGAAATTTCCTCACGGCTCGAGGAGATGCCTGGTGAGGAGGGGTATCCGGCATATCTCGCGGCCCGACTCGCACAGTTCTACGAGCGAGCGGGTTACTACGAGAATATGAACGGAACCGAGGGGTCAATCACGGCAATTGGTGCCGTCTCACCACCAGGTGGGGACTTCTCCGAGCCAGTCACCCAGAACACCCTGCGTATTGTGAAAACATTCTGGGCGCTGGATGCGGACCTCGCCGAACGACGGCACTTCCCTGCGATTAACTGGAACGAATCGTACTCGCTTTACCGTGACCAGCTTGACGACTGGTTCGTCGACAACGTCGCGGATGACTGGCCGGAGCTTCGCCAGTGGGCAATCGACGTGCTTGACGAGGAAGACGAACTGCAGGAGATTGTCCAACTCGTCGGAAAGGACGCACTCCCAGAGGACCAGCAGTTAACCCTCGAAGTCGCCCGCTATCTGCGTGAGGCCTACCTCCAGCAGAACGGACTTGACGAAGTCGACCGATACTCACCGCCGGAGAAAACCTACCGAATTCTCCAGGGTATCAAATCGTTCAACGACGAGGCGTTCGAAGCGCTCGACGCTGGCGTTCCAGTCGAGGAAATCCAGTCCGTCGAGGCCGCTCCACGGCTGAACCGTATCGGAACGACGCCTGACGACGAGGCCGACGAGTTCGTCAGCGACATCGAAGAAAGCCTCGCGGAACAACTGCGAGAGCTGTACTAACCATGAAAGAGTACAAAACAATCACTGAGATCAGCGGTCCGCTGGTGTTCGCTGAGGTTGACGAGCCGGTTGGATACGACGAAATTGTCGAAATCGAGACGCCAGACGGAACCACGAAACGAGGACAGGTGCTGGAAACGAGCGACGGGCTCGTCGCCATCCAGGTCTTCGAAGGAACCACCGGTATCAACCGCGATGCCTCGGTTAAATTCATTGGTGAGACGCTACAGATGCCAGTGACCGAAGACCTGCTCGGTCGTGTGCTGGATGGGTCTGGCCGTCCAATCGATGACGGACCAGATATCGTCCCCGAAGAGCGCCGACCGATTGTCGGAGAGGCAATCAACCCGTATTCCAGAGAGTATCCAGAGGAGTTTATCCAGACGGGTGTCTCAGGTATTGACGGGATGAACACCCTCGTGCGTGGTCAGAAGCTCCCAATCTTCTCCTCGTCCGGTCTCCCACACAACGACCTCGCGCTCCAGATTGCGCGACAGGCAACTGTGCCGGAAGAAGAAGAAGGCGATGAGGAGGGCGGTTCAGAATTCGCAGTCATCTTCGGCGCGATGGGAATCACTGCCGAAGAGGCAAACGAGTTCATGGAGGACTTCGAGCGCACCGGCGCACTGGAGCGCTCTGTTGTCTTCATGAATCTGGCAGATGACCCGGCAGTCGAACGGACGGTGACACCACGCCTTGCCCTGACAACCGCGGAGTATCTGGCCTTCGATAAGGGCTATCACGTGCTGGTCATCCTGACGGATATGACCAACTACTGTGAAGCGCTGCGTGAAATCGGTGCCGCCCGTGAAGAGGTTCCGGGCCGGCGTGGCTACCCAGGATACATGTACACCAACCTGGCCACCATCTACGAACGTGCCGGACGTATCAAAGGAGAGGAGGGGTCGATTACCCAGATTCCTATCCTGACGATGCCCAGCAACGACATCACGCACCCAATTCCTGACCTGACGGGATATATTACCGAGGGACAGATTATCGTCGACCCTGACCTCAACTCGAAGGGTGTCGAACCGCCGATTAATGTGTTGCCAAGCCTTTCACGGCTGATGGATGACGGAATTGGTGAGGGACTGACCCGTGGTGACCACGGCGACGTCTCCGACCAGCTCTATGCTGCCTACGCAGAGGGTGAGGACCTGCGTGACCTCGTGAACATTGTCGGTCGGGAAGCGCTTTCCGAGCGCGACAACAAGTTCCTTGACTTTGCTGAACGGTTCGAACGCGAGTTCGTCGAACAAGGGTTCGATGCAAATCGTGACATCGAAGAGACGCTCGATGTCGGCTGGGACCTCCTGTCGATGTTGCCAAAGCAGGCACTCAACCGTATCGGCGAAGAGTACATCGAAGAGTACTACCAGGAAGACGAAGCCGAAGCCGTCACCGCCGACGACTAATCGGCTTGTCACGGTGTTACTTTTGTTGTCGATGCAGCAATCCGTGAAAGCACCGGAAAGAGGCAATTGCAGGAACCGAGGAATGTAAGACGGTCCCACCCATACGACAGTGGTGTGAAATGACGGATGTAACTGGCCGACTTCAGTCGCTGCTTCCATCCCCACAGACGCCGCTGGGCTATCTCTTCTGGCTCTCGCGGCCACGCTTTTGGCTCTATCTCGCAGGCCCGGTCGTCGTTGGGGTCGTCTACGCTGCCTCGACGCCAGGTGAGTTTTTCACGCCGGTAACAATAGCGCTCTTTACGTACTTTTTGCTCCCGGCGAACATCTTTCTATACGGCGTTAACGATATCTTCGATTCGGATATCGACGAGGCAAACCCCAAGAAGGCAGCGGACGGGAAGGAAGTCAGATACACCGGCGGAAACGCTGTCAAGCTGGCAGTGGCTGGTTCAGCAATGCTTGGATTTGGATTCGTCCCGGTGTTACCGATTGAAGGAACTATTGCGCTTGCCGGTTTCCTGTTTCTGGGGACATTCTACAGTGCGCCGCCCCTCCGATTCAAAACCACGCCATTCCTTGATTCGG
>LKNH01000088.1 GCA_001564135.1 Halobacteriaceae archaeon Tc-Br11_E2g27
CTGCTGGCTCGCGACGGAGGCGAGCCAGCGCGCGCCACGTTGGAGTCAGAGAAATGCCATCAAAAGCACCAGCGCAAGCAACCCATGCCAGACGGCAGCAACACCGACAACCTGTGGATGAGTAGGGGACACAGGCGGATTGCGAAAGATTGCATGATAAACAAACGGCGTGGCCGAAAGTGCACCAACTGCCAGTCCGGATGAGAGACTAATCGACAGCAACGCGCCAGCAAGGACCCCGCCAAAAAGACAGGCAGTTATCGCGATAATAATTCGGTCGTAGTACTCCATCAGTGGACCACCTAGTCTAGAGAAGGGAGGGGCTGGGAAAAAACCGAGTTAGTAGATACCGTTGTTTTGCTTACGAATACTCGGCACATACCGATACACACACCACGCCGGGAGAACAACAGCCCGTCGTGGACTCGACAGGTCGCGATAGAGCCCTCCTCTCGTCGGTTGTCTTTGCGGTATTGTTCGCGCAGCTCCTGCTCTATCCCGGCCTTCCAGACCTCGTGGTGGCGCTGGGGGCAACACCCGCCGACTGGGCCGGTGGCGTCGACGAGATTCTCGATGCGGGTATGTGGTTTCTGACAGCGGAGTTCGTCGGCGGCATCCTGGTTGTCATCCTGTGGGGCGCGCTAAGCGACGCAAGCGGCGTACGCGTCCCGCTGACAGCAGCGGGAGCCGCCATCGGTGCACTCTGCTATCTCCTGATTGCCCTGTTACCCTCCATCGTATCCCTCCCGTATTCGACCATTTTGGCCCTCCGGTTCGTTCAGGGAGCAGCTACAATCGGCGCGTTTTCGCTGGCAATTACGACGCTGATGGATTTGGACGGTGGTCACGGACAGAATATGGGCGCAGCCGGGCTGGCAATCGGTGCGGGGGCAGCGATTGGCTCACCCATTGGCGGGCAACTCTACACGGTTGGCCCGCTGGTTCCCCTCGTTGGCTCGGCAGTGCTGATGGGCTGTGCCGCGCTGCTCGTCACGCAGGTGACCGACCGAACACCAGGAACGGCAACGAGCGTCACCGCCTCGCTTACAAACCTCCGAACGGTCCCCGAACTCATGCTCCCGTATGCACTCGGCTTTATCGACCGCATGACAGCCGGCTTTTTTGCCCTCGTGGGAACAGTCTATTTTCAGGCGACGTTCGACCTCGGAGCGGCGGAAACCGGTATCCTTCTCGGGGCATTCTTTGTCCCGTTCGCGCTGTTGCAGTACCCACTTGGCAGACTGTCGGACCGGATTGGTCGGGTGATTCCAGTCGCGATTGGCTCGCTTGCCTACGGCGGGGCGGTCATCTCCGTCTTCTATGCACCGACTCCGGTGACTGCGGGACTGTTGATGGCACTCGTCGGCGTCCTCGGTGCGCTGGTTGCACCAGCGACGATGGCACTCGTCACTGATCTCGCCGATGAACGGACACGCGGTGCTGCAATGGGCGGGTTCAACGTGTTCGGCAGTCTTGGCTTTCTTGGCGGGTTCGTCATCGGTGCGACGGTCGCCGCAAGCTATGGCTTCAAAGCAGCATTTTTCGTGGTTGGCGTTGCGGAGATAGCAATCGCAGTCGTTGCACTCCCAGTATTGCTCCGTCTGGATATTCCGGCGCTACCGTGGCGGTGAGGAAAAACCAACAATTGTCAGCATATACACCGCAATATTCACGCAGGGGAAAACAATCAAGACAGCGGCGCGGTATTATTGACGTATGTCAGATAAAGAAACGCCCGTTTCAGAGATTATGTCGGCTCCTGTCGAGACGATAACCCGTGAAGCGACTGCAAGCGAGGCCGCAGAGCGGATGCGCGAACAGGATATCAACTCGTTGCTCGTCACGACAAGTCCGCCGGGAATCCTCACGAGTACGGATATCCTCGATGCCGTTGCGGAAGGGAAAAACACTGCGGAGCTGTCGGTGACAGACCTGATGACCGAATCAGTCGAGACGATTCCCCCCGAACTGCGCGTCGGTGATGCTGCCGAGATGATGACGACTTTCGGCATTAAACACCTTCCAATCGTCGAAGATGGCGATTACGTGGGAATGATTTCGTCGACGGATATCGCGGCCCAGCTTTCCTGACCGGTATAGCGCTCGTTTCCTCTCAAACCTTTTTCACCGTTGCTGAGCGATATACGGATATGACTACCTTCGACGCTGGCGACATTACCCTAGAGCAGATTCGGGAGTTCGTCTGGGAGATTCCACAGGAAGGCGATATGCGCGTTCCTGCGCGGGTGCTCGCAAGCGAGGCACTCCTTGAAGAGATTGCCGAGGATAAGACGCTCGAACAGCTCAAAAATACGACTCACCTCCCCGGTATCCAGAAATACGCCCTCTGTATGCCCGATGGCCATCAGGGGTATGGCTTTCCGGTCGGTGGTGTTGCGGGAATCGATGCCGAAAACGGCTGTATTAGCCCTGGAGCGGTCGGTTACGATATTAATTGCCTTCCTGAAGATACAGATGTTCGCCTCTCATTTGGGCGGCGAATGCCGATTGCACAACTCAAACAACAGTTCGAACAGGAACAAGCAATCGTTGCTGGGTCTGAGTTAACGCCTTCAGAGATACAGTTATTCACTGAATCGGGTGAAAAGCCAGTGTTTGAAATTACCACCTCAACTGGTGAGTCGATTGAAGCGACAGCGGACCATCCATTCTTGACTCCCTCAGGAATGGTGGAGTTGCAGAAACTTGAACCAGAAGATTCCGTATATATTCAGCCGTTCACAGGACTGCCCCATCAGGAACCGCTAGAAAAGACGATTCTGACCGAAGCTGATTTTGAAGAGTATAATCATCAAATTCAACAGGTGTTGAACAATCGCGGGTTACTTCCATTATCGACGGCTGATGAGACATTCCATCATCTCCTCAAAGTTCTTGGATTTTTCACCGGAGATGGGTCATTTGGCGGTGAAGGACAGACATGGTTCTACGGTGAACCGGAAGATCTCGAGCAAATCAGAGAGGACATCAAAAAAATAGGGTTCAAGCCCTCACGGATCTATTCGCGTGAAAGGAACCATGAAATTGACGGGAAGAAATTTGAGGCGACGGAATACAGCTTCAAAACTACGTCAAAAGCGCTCCGCCTACTGTTACAAAAGCTAGGCGCGCCAGTCGGAGAAAAAATAACGTCCGGTTTCGAGACACCAGAATATTTCGAGTTGTTGAAACCGTGGCAGAAAGCACTCTACTATTCGGCATATTTTGGTGCCGAGATGAGTGTGCCAGCAGCACAACACGACAAGAACCTCTACTGTCCCAAAGTTTCACAGAACCGATCGGCTGAAACGGTTGCACAAGGACGACAATTCCTTCAAGATATGAAGACGTTTTTACAAAATATCGGAATAAAAACAAACTCTATCGAGGAGTTCGAGACAAATTCAAATCGGGAAACCGACGTAGTTCGGCTTCGTTTGGGTGTAAAAAACGACTCCAGCAACTTGATTCGTTTCTTTTCAACAGTTGGATACAGATACAATAGAAAAAAACAACGGTTGGCGGTAAAGGCGATTCAGTATCTGAAAAAGAAGGAAAGAGCAATCGAAAGACGGGAACAGATTGCAACTACTGCACGAACGCTTTCAGATGGCGGCATGAAGCCACGAGAAATTAAAAAACAGTTTGATATCAACGACCGCTTTATTGAACGAAGTCTATGGTCTGGTCGAGCAGGCCAACCCAGACCTGATAAACAGTTCCCTGGGTTCGAAAAATTCTGTCAGGACTGTATGGTACGGGATAATTTGACAGTTGAAGCAGAAATTACCGATATAACAAAAAAAGGAAGCCGCCCGGTATACGACCTCGGAGTTGCGCATGAGGCACACAACTTTCTTGCAGACCAATTTGTTGTTTCAAATTGCGGCGTGAGATTGCTGAAAACAAACCTCACTTACGATGCTGTTCAGGGATACGAACAGGAACTGGTCGAGAGGCTGTTCGAAGCAATTCCGAGCGGTCTCGGCGGTGGCGGTATCGTCGAGGATGCACCGGTCGAGGAGATTCTCGAACGCGGCGTCGAGTGGGCTGTCGAACATGGACACGGAATCGAGTCCGACCTGGCTCACTGCGAAGACGAGGGATTCAGACCGGAAGCGAATGCCGACGCCGTGTCACAGAAAGCAATCGACCGCGGGCGAAACCAGGCCGGCAGTCTCGGCAGCGGCAATCACTTTCTCGAAGTCCAGCGCGTGACGGATATCTATCGCGACGGCGTTGCCCGTGAATTTGGCCTCGAAGCCGACCAGATTGTCGTCATGATACACTGTGGCTCGCGTGGTCTGGGCCATCAGGTCTGTACGGATTACCTGCGAAAGATAGAACAGACCCATCAGGGCCTGCTCAACCAACTGCCCGACAAAGAACTGGCGGCAGCGCCCGCAGGGTCGAAACTTGCAGCGGATTATTACGGAGCCATGTGTGCAGCGATTAACTTTGCGTGGGTTAATCGACAACTCATCATGCACCGAACACGCGAGGTGTTTGCTGACGTGTTCGACCGGCCATGGGAAGAGATGGAGATGGAACTGCTCTACGATGTGGCTCACAACATCGCCAAAAAGGAGCGCCACGAAATCGACGGCGAGGAGCGCGAACTTTACGTTCACCGCAAAGGAGCCACACGGGCGTTCCCAGCAGGTCGCCCTGAACTCCCACCGGTCTACCGTGACGTGGGCCAGCCAATCCTTATCCCCGGCAGTATGGGAGCAGGGAGCTACATCCTGCGCGGGGGTGAACACTCCATCGAGGAGACGTTCGGCTCGACCGCTCACGGAGCCGGTCGGTTGATGTCCCGGACGCAGGCAAAAAGCCAGTACTGGGGCGAAGATGTGATGGACGACCTGCGCGAGCAGGACCGAATCTACGTCAAGGCTCAGAGCGGTGCAACGGTCGCCGAGGAGGCACCCGGCGTCTACAAGGATGTTGACGAGGTGGTGCAGGTCTCGGATGCGTTAGGGATTGGCGACCGCGTCGCCCGGACCTATCCAGTGTGTAATATCAAAGGCTAGCGTGTACTGACCTCAAAAAAACGGTTACGGCTCATCAGGCCCGCCGGGACCACCTGGACCAGGCCCAGTATCGGGGTCCAATGGGTCTTCAGCGCCTTCTTCGTCTTCTCCCCACTGGGCGAGGACGCGTGATTCGCCGTCAGCAGGCGCGTAGGTGATTATAAACTGGTCGTCTTCCTCGACATCAGCGCCGTATGGCCCAGCATCATTCAAGAAGACCGTATCGTCATCCAGTATGGAGGCAGTTTCATCTTCCATTTCAGTGAGTTCAGCCCACGTGAAATTCCCGGCAGGCCCCTCAACGTACACCTCGTTTGCGGCGAAATCCTCGTCATCCTGATAGACGATAACGAGCTGGTCAAGCTGCTCAGCATAATCAAACGTAAACTCGACGCTATCGTCATCCGCAACGGTGTCGATGAAGACGCCAACCCCGACCGCACCGGTAACGAGCAGCGTAATGCCGATAAGAACGGCAACACCAAGCGTTTCGGAGACCGCGCGGTTGCTGTGTGTTGCCATCGTAATCAAATTTAGACGGGGAATCAATAAATGTGATTCGACCGGTTACCGGAGCTGATAACGGCCAAAAAAGACTGTTTGAACGAGCCAGATTTTAAGACGGATAGCGAGCCCAGAGCGCCTATGTCCGGGCTGGTCAGTCGAGTCAAACAACTCCGTGAGCGGCTAGGGGACGATACACCAGAGGAGTGTCGCTGTCAGCCCAGGTTCGAAGAGAAGACGCTGGTAGTCGATGCCAGCAACTGTCCAAAAAGCGGTGACCTCGCTCACAGCAGCGCCTGCCGAAACGTAGTCATTACTGCGCTAACATCGCGTGACGTGGAGACGATTCGTATCGAGTATAATGGGATAGAACGACGATACAGCGACAGCGCAACCGCATTACTCGTGGCTGCTGGGCAGTTCGTCGAGCGCTGCAGAGGACTCGACAACCGGCTCGCAGAGCGGGCAACGTTGGACCCGCTCGCAGCAGCACGGGAAGCAATCGGCCGTGCCGGCCCAGTTGCGACGCTTGCCGCAGAAACTGGGCTTGCGGACTGTGCAACACACTGTGAAAGCTACGAGGATGCCCTGCGTTGCTGGACCGGGCCGACCATCAGCCATTGGCAGGTCGAAACCACCGCACCGACTGGGGCCGCGTTAGCGACCCGTCGGACACTCGAAACCGGCGCGATAGTGAGAATATACACACGCAGTGATGGCTATGACCAGTATCATCTAACGCCACCGGAGCAGAAATTCGACCAGCCTGCACTTGCACAACTGGCAACAGCCTACGAAGGACTCGCAGCAGGGAGAGTCTCGGGTACGACTCGTGCACCGGCACGGGCTATCGAACACGCAAGCAATCAGTCCAGCAGCGAAGAGACGACAGAATCAACGACGGCGCTTGTAGCGGCGCTCGAAAAACACGCACGTGGGTATGGACTGCTGGAGGACCTATTCTCCGATGGACAGATATCGGATATTTTTGTCACGGCCCCACCGGAAGAGAATCCGTTGCGGGTGACAGTCGACGGGAACACGGTGCAGACGAACGTGCAACTGACGGCTGCTGGCGTCCGTGCGCTTGCATCGCGCTTTCGTAAAGAGAGTGGACGACCCTTCTCGCGTGCGGACCCAACACTCGATGCAACGACAACTATCGCCGACCGCCCAATCAGAGTTGCCGGTGTAACCGAGCCAACAAGCACGGGAACCGCGTTCGCATTCAGGGCAGCGGATGAGCGAACCTGGACGATTCCGGCGCTGATTACAAACGGTACCCTCAGTGCACGGGCCGCTGCGGTGCTGTCGGTTGCCGTCGAACGCGGCGGGGCACTCCTGACCGCGGGTCCGCGAGGTGCCGGGAAAACTACCCTTCTGGGGGCATTGCTCTGGGAACTTCCGCCGACCGTCAGAACGGTCGTTATCGAGGATACGGCAGAACTGCCAGTCGAGTCGCTCCAGCGCTCGGGCCGTGATGTACAGCCGTTGCTCACGGATGCTCAGCAGGCCGAACGTACGCCGGCACAGGCGCTACGAACGGCGCTACGACTCGGGAACGGCGCACTCGTCGTCGGCGAGGTACGTGGCGAGGAGGCGGCCGTCCTGTACGAAGCAATGCGCGTCGGCGCACAGAGCGAAGCCGTCCTCGGGACGATTCATGGAGATGGAGCCCAGTCGGTGTACGAACGGGTCGTCACTGACCTCGGCGTTCCGGCCAGTTCTTTTGGGGCAACCGACCTCATCGTCACCTGTGAGGTGACGCCCGATGGCACTCGGCGGGTGCGTCAGGTCGAAGAGTTGACAGCGGACGGCACGTCGTTTGCGTCGTTGTTCAAGCGGACCAAAACAGGTCTCGAATCGACTGGTCGGGTCGGCAGGGGACAGAGCACTCTGCTCGCCACGCTCACCCGGCCCGAGGAATCCTATGCGGACGTGAGAAAGGCCATCAAGCGACGGGAGAGATTGCTGGAGACGCTGGCAAATCGGGGGAAAACAGGAGCAAGTGCAGTCACGAAGGCCATACACCAGCGGAACACACAGCGCGCGAAAGGCGAGATACCAGGAGGTGACTCAACATGAGCATGCCATCACCGCATGACAAATCAACGGTGCAGCAAGCGGTCGCAGTGCTTGCCAGTGGGATGCCGGTTGCCGTCGAGCCAAGCGACCGGCTGGCCCGGGCGCTCGAGCTGCTTGAGTGGTCGGTACAGCCCGAAACACTCCTGCGCGCGGGATACAGCGCTGGCATCCTCGTCGGCGTGTGCTGTGGTCTGCTTTCGGCAATACTGCTCTCGCCTGCGGTTCGGCCAGTTGGGTTCCTTGTTGCACTCTCCGTTGGACTGCTTACGAGCCACCTGATTCACACGCTCCCACTCATCTGGGCCACAGCACGACAGACACGCGCGCTTGGCGCAGCACCTGACCTCGTGGCACGTGCAACACTCCGGATGCGGCTGTCGCCAACGCCCGAACAGGCTGCTGTCTTTGCGATACAGCGTGATGATGGCTTGCTTGCAGCAAGTCTCAAACAGCATATCCGACAGGCGAGGGGAACCGGGCGGTCTGGACTGGAAACGTTCGGCACATACTGGAGCGAGCGCTTTCCCGCGCTAGAGCGGTCGCTCGCGCTCATCGAGGCCGCGGGAACAGCCCCAACTTCGGACCGAGCGCAACTGCTTGACCGGGCACTGCGTGTCGTTCTCGATGGAACAAGCAACCAGATGCAGTCGTTTGCGGCACGGATTCGGAGTCCGGTAACGGCACTATATGCCTTCGGCGTTCTCCTGCCGACAGCACTCGTTGCCCTCTTGCCCGCCGCTGGAGCCACTGGCATCGGAATTTCGCCACTTTCCGTTGTCCTCCTCTATAATATCGTCCTTCCTGCGGTACTTGTCGGTGCAGTCATCTGGTTAGTCTCACACCGTCCGGTTGCGTTTCCACCACCAGCCCTCAGTCGGTCCCATACAACTGTCGACGCCTCGACAACCTACCCAGTTCTCGCCGGAACAATCGCCGCAATCGGTGGGTGGTACAGTGCTTCCCAGTTGTTTCCATCGTGGGGACCGCCAATCGCTGCGGTCGGCATTGGCAGTGGCGTATTGCTCTGGCTCTGGTATCACCCAGTCGTTGCGGGCTATGACCGTATCGAGGCAATCGAAACCGACCTCTCCGATGCGCTGGCGCTGATTGGCCGACAGGTCGCACACGGGACGGCAGTCGAGACAGCGCTCGACCGGACAGCATCGGAACTCGCCGGACCCATGGGCGAGACACTGGCCGAAGGCGTGACACAGCAACAACAACTACAGATGGATGTTCACGAGGCGTTTTTCGGACGATATGGCGTCCTCGACGACGTGCCCAGTCCACGAGTTCGAAGTAGCCTCGCGTTCCTCTCAGTTGCAGCACGGGAAGGCCGACCCGCAGGAAGTGCGTTGCTCGCGCTTGCTGAACATCTCGATGACCTCCAGCAGGTCGAACGCGACGCACAGCACGCTCTTGCACACGTCACCCAGACAATCGGGACGACCGGGGCATTGTTCGGCCCGCTGGTCGCCGGCGTAACGGTTGCACTCGCCGGCGCAATCGGTACGGAGGGGGCATTTGGAATCAGCGCTGAGTCGCTCAGTTGGCTTGGCGGCCCTGTCGGCGTATACGTGCTGAGTATGGCAGTCATCCTGAGCGCGCTTTCCGTTGGACTGACCCGTGGCTTCGACCGCCCGCTTGTGGGCTACCGGACCGGGCGAGCACTTGTCTGTGCAACAGTTGCCTATCTTAGTTCGTATCAGGTCGCAGGACTCCTCATCTGACATCCCCGGCAATTGCGGAAACCCGCGAAGTAAAAACCCAGTGTCCCGTATCCGAAGGTATGTTAAGAGATGCCTTTGAGTCGCCCGGTGACCAAAGCCCAGCGGACCTGCGAGCGGCATACGA
>LKNH01000089.1 GCA_001564135.1 Halobacteriaceae archaeon Tc-Br11_E2g27
TCCAGATTGCATTCGCCTGGAGAACAAAGCCCGTCTTCTCACCATGTTGGCCTAACCAAAACATATATGAATTTAGGCTGGCCTAAAACCATATGATGACTCCCAGCGGCGTTTCCCCAGAGCAGGCAACTGATTTCACTGACAATAGCCAAGTTGTTTCGGTCCATCGGAGTTCGCCGGAGCGCGTTGTCTTTACCGAGGCCGGCAACACAGATGGCTGGATAGCAACTGACCTAGCGGTCGATCTTCAACGCTAGAGCGTACTATGGATTCGTGATACTATGGGACGTAAGCTAATGAACAATCTCGCCACCCTAGGGTGGCGAGTATGGTAACGAAGTTACGCCCGGCAGTGTGACACAACCAACTAATATGGGGACCGTCTTTGATACGGTATGACCGACCGAACAGCGAGTGTCTCCCGCGAGACCGCGGAGACTACCATCGAAGTGGAACTTGACCTTGACGGGCGCGGCGAAACGACGATAGACAGCGGTATTGGTTTTCTCGACCACATGCTCGATTCGTTTGGGACACATGGGCTGTTCGACCTTACAATTTCATGTGATGGTGACCTTGATATTGACGACCACCACACTGTCGAGGATATCGGCCTGACACTCGGGACGGCATTTAATGCAGCACTCTCGGAAAAACGCGGTATCAACCGATTTGCCGACAGAAAAGTCCCGATGGATGAGGCCTGTGCAGAGATTGTCCTGGATATCAGCGGCCGACCGTACTTTTCTTTCGACGGGGAGTTCTCTCAAGAGCGAGTCGGCGAGATGACTAGCTATATGGCCAGACACTTTCTTCGCTCGTTTTCGACTACGGCAGGAATTACGTTGCACGCGAGCGTCACAGGAGAGAATGCCCACCACGAAATCGAGGGGTTGTTTAAAGCGCTCGCGCGGGCGATGGACGATGCCACGCGAATTGATGACCGTCGGAGTGAAACCCCGAGTACCAAAGGCGAATTATAACTCATTGACCGTGTAAGCAGTTGGTATGGTTCGACGAACCGTCCTCTTTTCGCCAGGTGACCAGGAGTCGCTGCTAAAGAAAGCACCCGACACCGGTGCGGATGTTGTTGTCTTCGACCTTGAAGATGCAGTTGCGCCATCACGGAAGTCTCTAGCACGAAAGACAGTTCAGACGGCCCTGTCGGAACTATCGGAAGGAGACAACGATGAGACTACCGACCGACCGGAACTGTGTGTGCGAATTAATCCACTTGAATCGGGTGGTTCGGCAGATATTGAGGCACTCTCGACAGGCCCACAGCCGGATAGCCTGATGTTGCCGAAGGTGGATTCACCAGCGGAAGTTGAACAGGCAGTCACGACACTGACGGAGTATAACTGGCAACTTCCCCTTTTTGCCCTACTCGAAACGGCCGCAGGCGTGCTCAACGCCCAATCGATTGCGCAGGTACCAGAGACAGATGCACTTTTGTTGGGGGCAGAAGATCTCTCAGCTGATACCGGTCTCCAGCGGACCGACACAAGTGAGGAAATCAGCTACGCTCGACAACACGTCGTCCTTGCCGCAACTGCAGCAGGCATCGATGCCATCGATACCTTATACACTGATTTCGAGGATATAGAAGGGTTGAATGTCGATGCCGAGCGCGCCGTACAGTATGGATTTGATGGAAAGATGGCAATTCATCCAACACAGGTATCGGTAATCAACGAGGCATATACGCCCGATGCCGACCGTATCCGCTGGGCACAGGAAATACTTGATGCAGCAGCAAAAGCGGAATCGACCAATAGCGGTGTCTTTGCTGTCAACGGTGAGATGGTCGATGCTCCACTTATCTCTCAGGCAGAGACGGTTCTTGAGCGTGCACGTGCCGCCTCTAGCAATCCGGGCGAGTAATCCGTACACTCTTTTGGGCGGGTGTTCAAGGGACAACTATGTCATCAGTAACTGCTGGCGATATCCTCAACGATGACCCAACGGTGTTTGATTCAGAGCTAGATGTCGATGCCGCAATCGATATCATTCGAAAATCCGCGGCTGATTCCTCTGGAACGGTGTATTATGGCTATGTTGTCGATACAGACGAACGCCTAGAGGGGGTGGTATCCTTGCGGGAACTGCTTAATGCGCCTGGCAATAAGTCGGTCGGTGAAGTGGCAACTGACCGCGTGGTTTCCGTTGAAACGACAGATTCTGTACAGTACGTCGGTCGAGTGTTTAGCAAACATCAGTTCATGGCACTTCCTGTCGTTGACGATGAGGAGCGGCTTGTCGGTGTCGTCCGCGCAGATGCTGCTATCGAAGCGCTCGATGAACAAGAATCGAAAGACGTTCTCATTCAGACTATCCGCGATATCCCGTACGATCCCAGCGAAGAACGTACGTTCGAGTGTTTTGAATGCGGGACGATAATTCAGCGAATCGGTACACCAGGAGAGTGTCCAAAATGTGGTGGAGATATGCGACACCGCGGAACACCAATCGAATAACCTGATATGTCATCGTAGTAGCGAATCTGTAACTCGACATCCTTTTTTGATGGCTATGTCAAGAGGTGGCAAATGAGTACGGAAGCCAATCCGTTCGAGAGCTTACAGGAACAGATTGAAGATGCGGCCGAATTTTTGGATATTCCCGATGATGAACTAACGTGGCTGCAGTACCCTGAGCGAACCTTAGAAGTAAATCTTTCTGTCGAGATGGACGACGGCTCACTTGAACGGTTTCCTGCTTTTCGCTCGCAATTTAATGGGACGCGCGGTCCATATAAGGGAGGGATTCGCTATCACCCGGGCGTCACCCGTGACGAGGTAAAGGCGCTTGCTGGCTGGATGGTTTATAAATGCGCGTCGGTCGGAATCCCATACGGTGGGGGCAAGGGTGGAATTAAAATCAACCCGTCACAGTACTCTACCGACGAGTTAGAGCGAATCACCCGGTCGTTTGCCAAAGAGCTTCGACCAATCATCGGCGAAGACAACGATATCCCCGCCCCTGATGTCAACACCGGTCAGCGCGAAATGAACTGGATACGCGATACCTACGAAACGCTCGAAAACACCACAGAGCCGGGTGTCGTCACTGGGAAAGCCATCGAAAGTGGCGGGAGCGAAGGTCGAGTTGAGGCCACTGGTCGCTCGGTCATGCTCACGGCGCGGGAGGCCTTCGAGCATTTCGACCGTGATCTCGACGGAGCAACCGTTGCCGTGCAGGGCTTTGGAAACGCAGGCTCCGTTGCGGCACGACTGCTGGATGACCTCGGTGCGAATATCGTTGCTGCATCCGATTCATCCGGTGGTATTTATACCGAATCCGGGTTCGATACAGAAGCACTCAGCAAGCATAAACGAACGACAGGTCGAGTCGCTAATTTCGATGAGTCGACAGATGGGTTGACCAACGAAGAACTTCTTACGCTCGATGTCGACCTCCTCATTCCTGCTGCGCTCGAAAACGCTATCGACGCTGACCTCGCGCCCAAAATTCAGGCTGATATGATTGTTGAGGCTGCAAACGGCCCGCTGACACCTGCTGCTGACCGACAGTTGAGCGAGCGTGATGTAGCAGTCTTCCCAGATATTATCGCAAACGCCGGTGGTGTGGTTGTCTCGTATTTCGAATGGGTCCAGAACCGCCAGCGGTTTTTCTGGTCGGAATCAAAGGTTAACGAGGAACTGGAACGCCTTATTGTCGATGCATTTGAGGACCTGCTTGAGACATACGAATCATACGATGTCTCGAACTACCGGACAGCAATGTATATCGTTGCAATCGAGAGAGTGTTGCAAGCAAAGGACGAGCGCGGCGTCTGGCCCTGAGTGGTCTGCGTTGCTTGGGAGTCTGTGAAAGTTCTCGAAGCGTCTTTATTACTGTCTCCCGTATCAGAGTTATGTCGACGTATCAGCGGTCTGTTCGGGTCGCTGCACCACTCGAGAGGGTCTGGGAGTTTCATTCAACGGAAAACGGACTGAAAGCGCTGACACCTGACTGGATGGGCATGACGGTGAAATCGGTCACTGGTCCTGATGGAGAACCAAATCCAACAGTGCTCGAAGCCGGTTCCGTGCTTGAGATTGCAGTGCAACCGTTTGAGATTGGCCCACCCCAACAGTGGACATCGGAAATAACTGCTCGTGAACGAGGAGATGGTTCTGCGTATTTTACCGATATCATGACCGATGGCCCGTTTTCGGAGTGGGAGCACACCCACCTGTTCTATGCTGACGGTGACGAGACAATTCTCACGGATACGATTGAGTACGAACTTCCGCTTGGACCGGTTCGTGGCGTCGCTGGACATCTTGCCGTTGTTGGGTTCGAACCAATGTTCCGGTACCGACACCGGCAGACGAAAAAACTATTGGAATAATGCCAATTCATTGACGCCACTGAGCGTGAGCGTGTAGCCCATTTCGCCAGCCCGGTGTAGCGAGTACGTTTACGATATTACGTCCGGCAGTATGAGAAACCGCAGTGTCTGTCACGAGCACAAGCTACATACGCTCGCCTGTCGCATGAACTGGTATGCCGCGTGACGGATATCAATCGAAACTCGCCCAACTGCGCGAGGACGTACTTTATATGAGTGAGGTGGTTCTCGAACGGTTGCAAATGGGGTTGACAGCACTCGAACAGAAAGATGAGGAACTGGCCTGGGAAGTCATCAGAGGAGATGATGAAGTCAATCAGCTCTATCTTGAACTAGAGCAGGACTGTACCGACCTGATTGCACTCCAACAACCGGTGGCCGGCGACCTCCGATTTATTGCCGCGTCCTTTAAAATCATCACCGACCTCGAACGGATTGCGGACCTTGCGACGAATCTTGGCGATTATACACTTGATGCCCAGCGCGACGTCTACCAGGATGTCGATGTACAGGATATAGGCGTACAAACTGTCGAGATGATTGAAACGGCGATGCGAGCGTACGAAACCGAAAATACGGACCTCTGTTATAACGTCGCCGAGGAGGATGACAACGTCGATGAGCTCTGTGAGGCTGCCTCTGCGAAAGTTGCTCGTGACCTCATCGAACGACAGGATATCGGCTCGGAAGAAGAAATTGAGCTTATCATGCAGGATGTCGTCCGACTCCTGTTGACAATCCGCGACCTCGAACGTGTCGGCGACCATGCAGTCAATATTGCCGCTCGAACGCTCTATATGGTCGAATCGGATGACGACCTGCTGTATTAACGTCGGTAGCTCATACTGCCGGACGTAACTTCGTAAACGTACTCGCCACCCCGGGGTGGCGAGATTGTTTAAAGGCTTACGTCCGGTAGTATCAGTCTCCGACCATATCTTTGCTCTATCGGTCGACGCCCGCTAACCCATCACCAGTTATCTGGAACTGAACCGTCTCTCCGGCCTGTTTTGCGTGATGCTTTTCAAGCGTCGCTCGACGATTCCCACCGCGAAATCGGTCTAGTCTGAGAATGACTGCTGACCAGTGGTTGAGAGTATGACCACCAAGCGCAGTTGTGGTATCGCTGTCTGGGTCAGTATATACCTGATTCGTGAATGCAACTGCGAGGTCGTGTTTGCGGGCAAGCGAGAGAAGATGGGTAATCTGTCTAGCGACCGCACGAAGCGTCTCCCCCTCGTCTTCTTGGGTTCGCTTGAGTCGATAAAAACCAGTAGCACTGTCGAGAACGATGAATTCTATCTGTTCGGCAAACTCCGATGCATCCTGTACGGCTTCCTGTTGTTCTTCAAAATCTGTTGCCTCACTCACAATGATTCTGGAGGCCACATCGTCGATTGTTGTATCGGGGTGGCCCTCAGCTATTTGTTCGAGTCTGTCGATTGAGAGACCCTCGGTGTCGATATACAGCACATGGTTACCACGGGCGGCAGTCTCGACGGCAGCCGAAAGGACAATATTACTTTTCCCCGCCGCTGGCTGGCCGTACACCTGTGTGGCAGCTCCGTACTCGAACCCCCCACCAATCAACGCATCGAGTGGCTGGCACCCAGTTTGAATCCTCTCTGTCACGGGTCAGTTTTCGGTCGGGTTTGCATTTAAACTCTCGTTCTCTGCGCGAAGCATCAGGGTCACTATATCCGCAGATTATCGTTATCGCTTGTCGCAAGGTGGTCAAACCGAAGTTTGACTTTTGTCCCGTCATCCACATCGAACTCAGCTTCACCTCCTGACTTTTCTACGACCCAGTGGACGAGCCAGAGCCCAAATCCGCTGCTGTGTTCCAGTTGTGTCTCTGTCCGGCGCTTGATGACGCTCAATTCCTCTTCGGATATACCCGGGCCGTTATCCTCGATAGTGATTGTTACCGCTTCTTCCGTGACGCTCGTGCTGATACAGACACAGGGTTCATTGTTGGTATTATACCGTGCTGCATTGTCAATAAGATTCTCAAGTGCTTCACCAACCTGTGGAACCGTAATAATCCACGCATCCTCCGCAAAGTCTGTTTGAAACGTCACATCGGGATGAGCCTCTCTCATTTCAGCAATGATAGCCGATAGTTTTTCGCTGGTACGATACTGTACCTGGTCAGTTGTTTCGACGAGTTCTTCGATAGTTCGAGCTTTCTCGCCCCAATCAACAAGCCGGTCGGTCGTTGCTTCGATTATCTCATAGGACTCCTCACGGGATGGGCCTGATTCGTTTCGCATCAAATCGGCATGAGACAGAATGGTATTCAACTCGTTTCGCAAATTGTGACGAAGAAATCTGCTCTGGACATCTTTTAACAGTTCCAACTGTTCTTCGCGTCGGAGACGCTCGGTAACGTCCCGACAGACCAGTACCTGCGCTAATACGTTGTCACGATAATCCCGCAGCACTGATTTGTTAACAGCATACTGTCTTTGCTCCCCGTCGATAATGCTCGAAACGTTTCCGTCAATCTGTTCGACCGAAACGTCCCCGAGTGCTTCGTTGTCAAAATATGCAGAAATATGTGTTCCAACGACAGCATTATTCTGTGAGAACGTATCCCTTACTGAGTTATTGGCCTGCGCAATCACGCCCCGTTCGTCGAGGACAAAAACAAGGTCATCCATCTCATCGAGGACAGTTCGGCGAGCAACCGGAATCGCATCCATCAACCGCATACGGAATGTGGCGAACATCAACACTACAGCAGTGGTGAGGAAACTTACTGGAGTGAGGTCGACGTCAACAAGGCCGACGTTGAACGAGATATTAGCGAGGAAGGGAACGACAATCGCAAACAAGATGGCAAAGACCTGAATGCGATAGCCGTATTCGGCCCGCCACATCATATGTGCAAGCATCCCTAACCCGAAATAAACGAGTCCATAGGAGTAGAGAACGTGGCCTATCCAGAGACGCCCTGGAATTAATTCCCAGCCCCATAGCGCCTCTGTGGCGGGCTCAGATTCAAACAGGAGATACTGCCACGGACTGAGTGAAACTCCAACAACTATGAGCGGTTGAATCGCAAGCAGTGCAAGCAAGGTACGGGTGATATACTTTTTTCGGCCAGTGTATTCGAGACCAAGCAGTAAAATACCGATAACGGTGACTTCGACACCGATAAGCCGAAACGCCATTCCTCCCCACGCTTGTGGTTCTGGTCCCGTTGCGAGCTGAATGAGGTCCGAGGCGACCCAGATAGCCACACCGACAAACATTACCACCAGCGATGTTGCTCCACGCCGGTTCAGCCGATTTAGACAGTAGTAAAGAAAGACAAAAGAAAGTATAATCGTAATTATATTTAAGGCTGCAAACCCCACCAACATCGCCATTTCGTGAAGCATCTCAGCACTGTATGAAAATTGTTTCGGCCACGATGAGTTTTGGCTCCGGATTGTGACAACTATAGAAATTCTCGTCAGTCATCAGAGATTTTTCGCTAGACGGAACAGCGAGAATCTCAGAACAGGTACGATAATCCGTATATGCATTCGAGGTCTCATCTCGGGAACTTTATCAGGCAACACCTCTTCATACCGCCCATGAGCGAGGCCAAGCAGTCTCAGGGTGGTCGCGACGAGATTTGGCTGGAAAAATACCGCCCACAGACCCTTTCGGACGTGGTTGGACAGGAAGCAATTACCGAGCGACTGCAGAGCTACGTCGACCGTGATGACCTATCACATATGTTGTTCTCAGGGCCGGCCGGCGTCGGCAAGACCACCTCGGCCATCGCCATCGCCCGCGAACTCTACGGAGATGACTGGGAAGAGAATTTCCTCGAACTCAACGCCTCTGATGAGCGTGGTATCGATGTCGTTCGTGACCGAGTCAAAAGCTTTGCACGGACATCCTTTGGTGGATTTAACTACCGCATTATCTTCCTTGATGAAGCCGACGCGCTCACCTCCGATGCACAATCGGCACTTCGCCGAACGATGGAGCAGTTCTCGAATAACGTCCGGTTTATTCTCTCCTGTAACTACTCCTCACAGATTATCGACCCGATTCAGTCCAGATGTGCGGTGTTTCGGTTCGGGCCGCTTCCAGATGACGCCATCGAACAGCAGGTGAGAATTATTGCAGCAAACGAAGGCATCGAACTCACCGATGATGGTATCGACGCACTTGTCTACGTCGCTGGTGGGGATATGCGCGCTGCAATCAACGGATTGCAGGCAGCGGCCGTAACGGGAGAGGTTGTCGACGAGGAGGAAGTCTTCGAAATCACAAGCACTGCGCGACCGGAGGAGATTGAAGAGATGGTTACGCGCGCACTTGAAGGCGATTTCACCGGTGCTCGGTCCCAACTCGACCGGTTGTTGACCGACGAAGGGATTGCGGGCGGCGATATCATCGACCAACTCCATCGGTCCGTCTGGGAGTTTGACCTCGGAGACGAGCCAGCAGTTCGATTACTCGACCGGATTGGCGAGGCCGATTACCGAATCACTGCAGGAGCAAACGAACGGATTCAACTCGAAGCACTGCTTGCATCGGTTGCGCTCAACGCCTAATCCGGTGTGTGTCAGTTCCGACGAGCGTGAGTGCCTTCGGAACAGTTTTACGCGCACGTTTTCCATTTTTTAAGCAACGAATGAGCGACCTTGAGGACGCATATAAACTTGAGTACTTCGCAGAGGAAGGCTTTCATCGGAAAGAATGTCCGAAGTGCGGAGCAATGTACTGGACACGCGATGAGGACCGTGACTCCTGTGGAGAACCTCCGTGTGAGACTTACCAGTTCATCGATGACCCTGGGTTTGACCAGGAGTATACCTTGGAAGAAATGCGGGAAGCGTTTCTCTCGTTTTTCGAACGAAACGGTCACGAGCGAATCGACCCTTACCCCGTCGCAGCAAATCGCTGGCGCGATGATGTCTTGCTCACACAGGCATCCATCTACGATTTCCAGCCACTGATTACGAGCGGGCAAACACCACCGCCGGCAAATCCACTCACCATCAGCCAGCCCTGCATCCGGATGCAGGATATCGATAACGTCGGGAAAACTGGCCGGCATACGATGGCCTTCGAGATGATGGCCCA
>LKNH01000090.1 GCA_001564135.1 Halobacteriaceae archaeon Tc-Br11_E2g27
GACGAAGAGGACCCGCTTGTCGGGTCGCTCGCACCGGAAACACGCGTCTGGGCGAGTCACGCTGATGAGGTAAAGACCGTTCCTGACGGATTCGTTCGTACGGGAAAAAGCGATGTGTGTGGGGTAGAATCGATGAGCGATACCGACCGCGACCTCTATGGCGTCCAGTGGCATCCGGAAGTGGCCCACACTGAAGAGGGCGAAGCTGTCTTCGAGAACTTTCTGACCCTGTGTGAGCAATGAGCTTTTTTGGCCGACTTGCTGACCGAATATCGAGCACAAACAGCATCGTCTCTGTTGGGCTTGACCCCGACCCGGAGCGATTGCCCGAGTCCGTACAGGATGCTGATCTTCCTTGCTGGGCGTTCAACCGCCGAATTATCGACGCAACGCACGAACACGCTGCCTGTTACAAACCCAACGCGGCCTTTTATGAGGATAGCGACGGCTGGCGTGCACTCAGAGAAACCGTCGTCTATGCCCACGGTAAAGATGTCCCAGTACTTCTCGATGCCAAACGCGGCGATATTGGCAATACTGCTCGACAGTACGCAACCATCCTTGACGAGGTTGATGCAATCACTGTGAACCCGTACATGGGTCGGGATTCGCTTGACCCGTTCCTCTCGCGTACCTCGAAAGGCATTTTCTTGCTCTGTCGTACCTCGAACCGCGGCGGTGCGGATATTCAGGACCTCGAACTTGCCTCCGGTGAACCACTCTACGAGCGGGTCGCAGCACTCGCCGATGACTGGAACGACCAGGGAAATATTGGCCTTGTCGTCGGGGCGACTGCACCGGCTGAACTCGAAACACTCCGAGAACTCGTCCCGGATATCCCGTTTCTTGTTCCGGGAGTCGGTGCACAGGGCGGCGACGAAGCGGCTGCCGTCGAGCATGGACTTGCTGATGGCGTCGGATTAGTCAACTCCTCCCGTGGCATCATTTTCGCTGGCGAGCAGGCACGTGGTGAGTACTTCGGTGCGGCTGGCGAAGCGGCGAAACAACTCAAGCAATCGCTTAACCGGCATCGATAGTCACACTGAAAGACACAAGAATCTTATCTGTGGCAGTTCTGTCTCCGTATGAATGCGACGGTGGCTCCGCTCAAAGGTTGAAGCTGTCTACGAACACGTTCTCCGTTCGGAGATTACGGAGACACCCACACATGTCGCTGTCATTCAGGATGGCAACCGACGGTACGCACGCGAGCACGGGAAAGACCCAAGCGACGGCCACCGCGCCGGTGCCGATACGACCGAACAACTTCTTGAGTGGTGTGATGAACTCGGTATCGAGGAGGTAACGCTCTATACCTTCTCAACCGAGAACTTCAAGCGACCGGAGGATGAGCAACAAGAACTGTTCGACCTGATAGCCAGGAAACTTCGTGAGTTCGCTGATTCCGACCGCGTACACGAGGCTGAAGTACAAATCCGTGCGCTCGGTGAGACGGAGAAACTCCCAGAACGTGTACAGGAGGCAATCGCGTACGCGACCGCACAGACCGAATCGTATGACAACTTGCAACTCAACATCGCCCTAGCTTATGGCGGTCGGGCAGAACTGCTCTCGGCAACTCAAAACATCGCAAGCCGTGTTGCGCGCGAGGAACTCAAACCTGAAGCTATCGATGTCGATACGGTGGAAAAAGCACTGGGCCCAAGTGCACAGCGCGAGGTTGACCTTATTATCCGAAGCGGCGGCGATGAACGAACGTCGAACTTTCTCCCGTGGCAGGCAAACGGGAACGAAGCAGCCGTGTACTTCTCTACGCCGTACTGGCCAGCCTTTCGGAAGATAGATTTCTTGCGGTGTCTCCGGACCTACGGTCACCGTGAGCGGAACTGGCGACAAACCAGAGCGCGGCGTGCCCGTTCAATTATCACTGCTATCGGCTCACGAACGTCATCTGAGACCACGACCACATTTGAGCGGTTCCGGGATTCGCTTCCGAACAGCGACCAGGACCGAGAGGGCTCTGAGGCAACCGAGGTAGAAACCGCGGACTAGCGGTGCTCGGGTTGGCCCTGTCAGAACTTCGGTGACTGAATCTGCTGGTGGGATGTCTGTGCCCCCTCAGCTGCTGTTTCCGGTGACTGATTTGATTGTGAGCCTTGCATCCGTGGCGTGAAATCCCACGTATAGAGCCGCTCGGGCTGGATTGTAATGACGACTTCTTCTCGCTCTGGGGAAAGCAGTCGGCGTGCAAGCGGCGTGTCTTTCCCAGCGAGATATCGCTCTATCAACGCTTTGAGCAGCGTCTTATCGGCATCGGGGTTTAGTGTTGCCTCACCATTTCCTCTGACTCCCATATACGGCGGATGGTTTGTCGATATTTCAAACGAGACCGCTGGATTCTTTCGCAAAAAAGACGTAATTGCGGCAGATTCGCTGGTTGCACACCGAATCGTTCCGTCCCTAAACTGATACCACAGCGAGAGCATCCAGAGCCCTCCATCGGGATGATGACAGCCAATCCTTACGGGGACAACTGCCTCAGCAAGGAATCGTTCGAGTTGTGCCTGATTCCACTCGCCACCGACGTCAACCATAAGTAGTGTTTGTCGTCCAGTATCATACTCCTTTGGGGCACGGTCTTCACTACTGGTGTCACTCTTGGCCAGTGTACTCGGTAAGTGACTGTTGTCCGTCTCGGACAGTTTCCGGTTGGGTATCTGTCTCTGATTGAGTCTCAGACTCGGAATTAGAGTGCTGCTCACTGGATTCAACCGGCGTGTCCCAGTCAGCGAGTGTCGGTTGCTCCGCTGATTCGAACGAGAGATTGGATAAGCGAACGCCGACTTTTCGAACTGCTGTCCCCTCAAACTCCTGAAATAGTGAGAGCGCAACACGGGTTACAAGCGACGAATCCGAAACCGGGCCCGGTAAAGACTGCGCGCGTGTGTTCACGTCAAACGGTGGCTCGACGACTTTGATGCCGATAGTCTGATACAGCACATCTCGCTGGGATGCCCGCGTTGCAACCGCGGTTGCGAGCGTCTCAATTCGCTCTGTGACTGCCTCAACATCGGTCGTTGCATCGGTAAATGCAGACTCCCGGGAGAAACTTTTTGGCTTCCCTCGTGGTTCGACTGACCGTGTATCCGCACCTCGTGCAAACTGACAGACGCGGCGACCTCGCTCCCCGAACCTATCCATCAGTTTGTGTTCGTCCGCGGCGGCGAGGTCGCCCGCTGTCTCGATACCCATCTCTCTGAGTGCACTGGCGGTGACGGGACCGACACCATGTACTGCCTCCACGTCGAGCGGTTCAAAAAAGTCGGCAACTTCACCGGGATATACGACGACGAGGCCGTCAGGTTTGTCGTGGTCGCTTGCGACCTTCGCCGCACTCATCGTCGGAGCCACGCCCACGCTGGCGGGCACGCCCACCTCCTGCATAATCTCATCTTTGAGTTCCGAGACGAACTGTTTGACTTCCTCCCAGGTCGTTCGGTCGGTAATGTCGAGATAGGCCTCGTCGATGCTCACTTCCCGGACCGTCTCGGCATACTCCCGGAGCACTACTTTCACATCTTTTGCGACCGACTCGTACCAGTCGAGGTCGACTGGCCGATAAAAGCCTGCTTCCGAGACTGGTCTATCACCACTTTGTGCCACCTCGATTTTTCTGGGGAGCAACGAAAGCGCTTCGGAGATTGCCATTGCGCTTTCGACGCCAAACTCACGAGCCTCATAACTTGCGGTGGCGACGGCCCCATGGCTCTCCCCGGCTTCGTAGCCCATCCCGACAACGAGCGGTTCGCCGCGAAGCGGCGGTTCGCGCAACCGCTCGCAGGCGGCATAAAAGCAGTCCATATCGACATGACACACTATCTGGTCTGTCTCGGACGTGCCCGGCAATGTGGCCTTCCGGGCCATATCTGGGGTATGCCCCGGAAAAGGTTAAGCCTCACCGTCGACGAAGCAGTAACTCTCGACAAATCTTGTCTTCAAAAATGCCGGACGGATGCCGGCCGGTCACCCCTCCGGCGCGCTGCCTGACGGTCGGTGCCAATCACGTAGCGGTCAACGGTGGTTCCCGTCGGAAGCCCCACGCACTGGAGCTTCGTGTGAATGTTACACGTTATCATACTTAATCATTTTCCTTAGCTTTCTATCACATCTCTTCCCGGACAATCAGCCTCTTTCACGGGAGTTTTTACCGGTGGGAGCAAACACCGACTATCATGGGTCAGTCTTCACTTGGGGATTATTCTGCGGATGATGAGGATGCCCGTCCTGCATCCGAGGAAGCGAAAGCCGTTGCCGGGAATACCTCGACCAATACGCATCTTGACAAAGCCGACGTTCTTTACGAAGAAACCGAGGAAACGGTTGATATTGCGGTCATGCAGGTGGATTATACGATAGAAGGGAGCGGGGACGATGAGTATCCCGTCATTCACGTCTTTGGGCGCACGACAGATGGCGAACTTGTTCATGCGCGTGTTCGCGAGTTCAAACCCTACTTTTACACACCCGTCGAGTCCGTCACCGAGGGTCGATTAGAGGAGTATGACCGGATTACAGCGTGGGAGGAGACAGATGAAAACGGGCAGCCGTTTCAATCCATCCGTGGCACCGAACTGCTGAAAGTGTACGGACAGACACCACGAGATGTCGGACAGATTCGAGACGAGTTCGACCACTACGAAGCCGACATCCTCTTTCCGAACCGGTTTCTCATCGATAAAGATATTACAAGCGGTATCAGGATACCACGGCGGGAAATCGAGGGTGCAAACGACGCTGACCGAACCACGGTTCGGGTCCACCATGAGGAAGTGAGCCCCGTCGAAGTCGATGTCACCCCGCGTGTCAACACGTTCGATATCGAAGTCGAGGACCGTCACGGCTTCCCAGAGGATGGCGAAGAGCCAATCATCTGTATTGCCAGTCACGATTCCTACGACGACGAGTATATTCTCTGGCTTGTTGATGCACAGAAAGGCGTCACCCCACCAGCAGAACTCCCTGAGTACGAACCCATTCAAACCGACTCACGCAGGGCGTCGGATGAAGTGGTTGAGTTAGATTACGACATTCGTATTTACGAGAGTGAAGCGGAGATGCTCGCTCAGTTTCTCGACTATCTCGATGAGACGGACCCGGACGTATTGACCGGATGGAACTTTGATGATTTCGACGCCCCCTATCTCGTGGACCGACTTGATGTGCTCGATAGCTCGGCAACGCAAGACCTCGATTCAAACCGCCTCTCACGGGTCAACGAGGTCTGGGACAGCGGCTGGGGCGGCCCCGATATCAAAGGTCGTGTCGTCTTCGACTTGCTCTATGCCTACCAGCGCACCCAGTTCAGTGAACTGGAATCCTATCGTCTGGAAGCTGTCGGCCAACGGGAACTCGGCGTCGGAAAGGAACGCTACACTGGCGATATCGGGGATATGTGGGAGGACAATCCCGAACGACTTCTTGAGTACAATCTTCGGGACGTCGAGTTATGTGTCGAACTCGACCGGGAACAGGACATTATTGCCTTCTGGAACGAAGTACGCCAGTTCGTCGGCTGTAAACTCGAAGATGCAACCACTCCCGGCGATGCCGTGGACATGTACGTCCTCCACAAACTGCATGACAAGTTTGCGCTGCCATCCAAAGGCCAGCAAGAAAGCGAAGAGTACGAAGGTGGTGCCGTTTTCGACCCAATTTCCGGCGTCCGTAAAAATGTCAGCGTACTGGACTTGAAGTGTTTTAGCGGTGATACGAATGTCCTGACACCGGAGGGCGAAAAAAACATTCGAGACGTTGAAATAGGGGACCCAGTATACACATTAAATCCAGACACATTTGAGTGTGAAATAAAGCCGGTTGTCGAAACACATGAGTATGATAATCGATTTGATGAACTTCATCACCTTAGTGGCAATACTCACAATTTCAAAATAACGGAGAATCATCGTTTCCTCACCAGTTCAAAACGGGGATGGGACGAACAAACACCCGAAGATTTTGAATTTACCGAGTACCGTAATATTCCACCTGCGGAACGGTTCGCTTTTCCGCAACACAACATGATGGCTGGACGCTTGCCTAACACATATCAGTTCATCGAGGACGTAAATGAAGGATATGTCGTTGTGTATACTGACACTGATTTACGGCAATTTCGAAATCGGATGCCGAAAGCGGTGACGGAGACGCTGATATTGATACACGGAACGTCTAAAACCCTCAACAAATCACAGAAGGTCGGAAAATATCTTATTCCCGTAGAGACCTACCGACAATATTCCGAGATTATCGACAAACACGCTGATGATCTATATCTGAAATATAACAAACAGCACCGAGAAACGCCGTTCTCTTTCGAGATGACCGACTGGTTGGAGCTAATTGGTTGGTACGTCACTGAGGGAAGCAGCGACCGAGCAGCGGACCGTCTTACTATTCATCAGAGCGACCCAGAAACACGAAAGGCTATTTGTCACTTGCTTGATGGTATGGGACTCAATTACAATACCGACAGCCGTGGTGTTAATATTTCAAATCGTTATTTACTCGAATGGTTCGAGAGGCATTGTGGCGATGGGTATGCGACCAAACATCTTCCGGAGTGGGTATTTGAACTTGACGGCGAGTTGCTATCGCTACTCGTTGATACGATGATTCGTGGCGATGGCAGCTATACTGAATCGGGACTCGGAAAGTTCTGGACAAAAAGTCACTCTTTAAAAAAGGATTTCGTTAGAATTGCCGTTCGGAGTGGTCACAAGCCCACAGTCTCAAAACAATCCGACGATACGTGGTACATCTCGGTTGGGAAGAAAGGCTCTTTCAAGAAGGCTTCAAATGCCAGCGTTGAACCGCACGACGGTACCGTATATTGTATCACTGCGAAGGACAATCACGTCGTTCTGGCCGGACGCAACGGACAGTACCAATGGATTGGGCAGTCGCTGTACCCGATGTGTATGGTAACAATTAACGCATCGCCGGAGACCAAAGTCGACGCTGACTCCTACGGCGATGAGACCTACCGTGCGCCCAATGGCACACATTTCCAGCAGGAACCGGATGGCGCAATCCGTGGGATGGTTGATGAGCTGTTGACCGAGCGCGAACAGAAGAAGGAACTTCGTAATCAGCACGACCCCAAATCTGCTGAATACGAGCAGTATGACCGCCAACAAGCAGCTGTCAAGGTAATTATGAACTGTTTCACGCCGGATACCGAGGTGCTGACACCTGATGGCGTCCGGCTAATCACTGACCTCGAAATTGGTGATGAGGTTTATTCGCTCGACCCCGGAACGATGAACTTACAGGTGAAGGAGGTCACTGATACCCACGCATACCCGGACTATCGCGGGGAACTTGTCGACATTCAGACCAGCAAAATCGATTTCCGCGTAACGCCAAATCACCGGATGCTTGTCCGCCAGAACGACACAAACGGAATTACACAGGATAGCTGGGACTTCATTGAAGCTGGCGACCTCAACGAATCAAGTCATTACGAACTCCCCCATGACTGGGATTTCGAACACGGTTCTCGTATTGAGACAGTCGACCTGACCGAATACATCGATGCGGAGTACGAGGTTTGGGTTCGACCGTCAGTTCACGGACATACGTTTACAACGGAGTTGGGTTGGACACCACCCAGAGTTCAGAAAAACGATATCGGTCAGGTTGGATATGTCTTCACCGCCGCGGAGTTTGAACAGCACCGAGAGTATATCGAATCTGTTTGCGAGCGCAGCTACATCCATGCTGAACCGAATCGCAAGTGGATTCCAAGAGTCTACGATGGCGATGAGTTCATCGAATTCCTCGCGTGGTATATCACCGAAGGAAACGTCTACACAACCACTGAAAAGCAATTCGGGAATAACTACCGGGGATGCTCCACAACGGTCAAAATCGCACAAAGCGCTGACTCTACTGACAAAGAGGGTACTACTGCTACGCAATCACTGGATGTTCTTCCGGATGGTGGCGACAACCACCACTTACGAATCGGAAAACTGCTTGATAGTATGGGATTCGATTGTTACACTGATGACCGCTCATTTAGTTTTACATCGGAACTCCTTGGGAACTTCCTCAAAGAGTCCTGTGGTGACGGAAGCTTTGAGAAGCGGATTCCCGAATGTATATTCCAAGCCAGCAGGGAGCAAAAGCAACTGTTCCTTGAGACGCTCATCGACGGGGATGGAGACCGCCAACCCAACTCCTGGCGATTTTCCACAGCCAGTCAAACACTTCGGGACGATGTTATCCGACTGTGTGCGCAGCTTGGCAAAACGGTAACGTACAACCATGACAGCGGGTCGTGGCGAGTCTACTGTACCGAGGGCGGAAAGAACTCCTTCCGAATGCATAGGAGTGGCTCTCGTAGTACCGCTGATGAGGGTGTATACTGCGTTACTGTTGAGGATAACCACACCCTCATGGCCGGCCGAAACGGCACGTTCCAGCACGTTGGTCAGTCTCTCTATGGCGTTTTGGGATGGACCCGATTCCGTCTCTACGACCGCGAGATGGGTGCTGCTGTCACTGCAACTGGTCGTGAGGTCATCGAGTTTACCGAGGAGGTTACCAACGAACTTGACAAAGAGGTGATATATGGAGACACCGACAGCGTCATGATAAGCGTTGGCAATGAGGTCTCACAGGACGAAGCCATCGACCGCTCACTAGAAATTGAGGAGCGAATCAACGATTCCTATGATGAGTTTGCACTGGAAGAACTCAACGCTACCGAGCACCGGTTCCAGATTGAGTTCGAAAAGCTCTACAGGCGGTTTTTCCAGGCAGGCAAGAAGAAACGCTATGCAGGACATATCGTCTGGAAAGAAGGACAGGATGTGGACGATATCGACATTACCGGCTTCGAGTATCAGCGCTCGGATATCGCCGCCATTACGAAAGAGGTCCAGAAAAACGTCATCGAGATGATTGTGACGGGCGATGATTTCGAGTATATCAAAACGTACGTCACGGAGGTTATCGAGGAGTTCAAAGAAGGCAACGCTGACCCGGAGCGGATTGGAATTCCGGGAGGTATTGGCAAACGGCTGGATAATTACGACACCGACACGGCACAGGTCCGTGGCGCGAAATATGCAAACCTCCTGCTTGGAACGAACTTTCAGCGTGGGTCGAAACCCAAACGGCTCTATCTCAAACGCGTTCACTCGGACTTTTTCGAACGGATCGAAGCGGAACAGGGGCTTGACCCATCAACTGACCCGCTGTATGGCGAGTTCAAGCGAAACCCGGATGTCATCTGTATCGAGTACGCTGACCAACTCCCCGAGGAGTTCGAGATTGATTGGGAGAAGATGTTAGAAAAAACATTGCAGGGACCAATCGAGCGGATTCTTGAAGCGCTCGATATCACATGGCAGGAGGTCAAATCGGGTCAGGAACAGAAAGGACTCGGGGAGTATATGTGAGGGGTTTGCAA
>LKNH01000091.1 GCA_001564135.1 Halobacteriaceae archaeon Tc-Br11_E2g27
ACCGGGAACCGCTATGAATAACCAGCCAGTACTCGCCACTTTCTCGGGCTTTGGCAAACTCGATGAAGTGGTTACCGCCACCGAGCGTTCCAGCACTTTTGATAACGTGACCCATCCCCTGTCGCTGGCGCGAAAGCACGCGCTCACAGAGGGCTTTGAAATACTCGCCATCGTAGCCCGAAAAGTCGAAGCCAAGCGGGTCAATCGGGCGGCCAAACTGCTTCTCGTAGGCGTCGTCGAACGCCTCGAACACCTCGTTCGCGCGGTCGAACGGGAACTCATCGACAAGATGTGGCGCATCATCATAGTCATGAACTGAATGTCCCATCGGGACGATATCCCGAACGAGTTCTTCGCGCTCGGGGTGAGAAAGCGGGAGTTCGTCGCCGAGATTCGTCGCTGCCATTCCACAGCCGACATCCACACCGACGATGTTCGGGACAACTTTGTCGGGCAGAGACATGGTGAAGCCGACCGGCGCACCTGCGCCCCAGTGCGCGTCAGGCATAATCCGAACTGGCTCGGTGAAAGCGGGATGGTTGATGAGTTGCCGTATCTGTTTCCGGCAGTTTTCCTCGATGAGTGACTCGTCGTCGACGAGCAACTCGGCCGTCGTATACTCGCCTTCGAGTGTTATCGACATCTAGCCACATTTGGTCGACAGGTGGTTTGAGTCTGTCCCTTAATCATCAGCAGCCACGGCATCGGGCCGGTATTCCTCGCTGATAGCTTTCCATTTGTCCGTTTTAAACCGCCAGTAATTGATAGCTGCGGGAATGGCTGTCTCAGCGACAAATGCCAGGTACAACCCCCAGAGCCCGATTGCCGGGATAGGGCCAAGACCGGCAGCCCCGATGTACGCAAGCGGTATCGAAACGCCAAACATCCCAATCGCCTGACTAATGAACGGAATCTGCGTGTCACCACTGGCATCGAGCGGTCCGGCGGAGGCACTGGCAACACCCTGAAAGACAACGGCAAAGGAAGCAGCGTAGACGAGGTTGATTGCAATCGGAATCTCCGGACTGGTCGGGTCATCAGCGAACAGGACGACAATCTGTTCGGCAAAGAGCACCATCAACAGCGCGGAGACGATGTAAGTGGCAACAGCAAACCGGATAATATCTCGTCCGTATGCCTCGGCTTCTTCTTCGTTGTTCTGTCCGAGTTCCTGCCCGACCAGGCTGGAGGAAGCAAGCCCAAATCCCCAGCCTGGCGTGTTCATCACGCCCCAGATGCGCCGGGCGATAACCCACGCTGCGACGGTATTCTCGCCGAAGATATCCAGAATGCCGAGCATTGGGAACTCCGCAACCGTCCAGACGAGGTTGCGCAGCCCGACCGGAAATCCAATCTGGACGAGGTCAGTTATTGTTCCTGGGTCAGCATATGCCCCAACCGGCGAGATAGTCACCGGGAACTCACCGATAGCGGGGAACCGCCCCCAAACAAGACCAAGCGCGAACGTTACCGTAACCGCGACGTTCGACAACACGGTTCCGAGTGCGGCACCCGCGACACCCCACCCGAGGCCGAAAATGAAAATGGCGTTCAAGACGATGTTTGCAACGGCCCCGCCCGCCCGGACCTGCATCGCGGTATAAGAGTCATCCGAACCGACGAGGACACGGCTGCCGACGAGGTTGAGTGCGGCAAACGGTATTCCGAGACCGACCACCTGCAAGTAAAGCGACCCGTAATGGATTGAGGATTCACTGCTGGTAATGAGGCTGATGAACTGCTCCGGAAACGTCCAGAAGAGCACAGCAAGCGGGATAGTACCAGCAAGCGCTAACACCACGCTGGAGCGGACCGCCAACCCGAGTTCGTCGAACGCCTCGGCTCCGTAGCGCTGTGAGACAAGTGCGATAGTTCCGCCAGCAACACCACCTCCGACTGCAAACGCCAGTCCCCAGTACGGGGAGGCAAAGCCGACGCCAGCAACGGCTGAGGTTCCAACCGCAACACCGACCATTGCCACGTCCACTGCGTTTTTCGACATCCGGGCGATGCCGGTCACGACACGCGGCCAGGCAAGTTCGGTCGTCTTCTCGGCCCGTGCACGGTCGATAAGCCCAACCCGGGCGAGAAGTAACCCTATCCAGAGAATCGTGAACTTGACCGGGTTCGGAAACCGTGCTCTCACGACGCGCCAGAGCGCCGAAAGCAGGCGGATAACCGAACGGAACGGGGTGAATCGACGGGACATCTATGGGGTGGGGTGCAGGTAACTGCCGGAGGACGGGCTAGCAGCGGCCGGCGAATTGGCGAGGAGCGAGTGTTCTCTCACTCAGGACTCCTGTGTGCTTGATTGGGGCGATTCATCTGACTCGTCAGCCTCTTCGGAGCGCTCCAGTTCGAGTTCCGCGAGCATCTCATCGAGCGGAGGTAGTTCGACACCGGGAGCAAGCAGCGGTTCAACGATATGCTCCATTGCCTGTTCGACGACGGCTCTGGTGTAGCTATCATCGGTTGGGTTCTCGTTGAGCGTGACCTGGCGGGTTCGGCCACCATCAAGGGTAGCGACCAGCAGGGCGGCAGTCTGCTCGGGGTCAACGGGGTCGAAAACCCCTTCATCGATACCATCACGGATGATTTCGGCGACCGTTCCGCGCAAGACCTCGTCGCTTCGGATGAGTTGTTCGCGCATTCGTTCGTTAAACGGCCCCTGCGAGCGCATTTCCAGAAGTGCAAGGTGAAACGACTGGCGGTCATCCTCATCGGGCGTAAAGACGAACCGAGCAAGAAACGACGCCAACCGGTCGGCTGGTGGGTCGTTCGCTTCGTCTGCAAGCTGCTCCTCATAATCCGTGATCATGCGCGAGAGAAACGCAACCAGCAGGTCCTCTTTCGTGTCGTAGTGATAATGCAACAGCGATTTGCTTTTATTACACTCATCGGCGATATCTTGCATCGTCAGCGAGGCGTAGCCGTGAGCACACAGCGCCCGGTAGACGCCATCGAGTATTTCGTCGGCCGCCAGTGGCTCATCACTCATTGACTGACTGGTCAGTCAGCGACGGATAAAGGCGTTTCGACACGGGAAAGACACTATCCATCCCACTCCTCTCCCTGCCGTTTCTTCTGGGTATAATCCGCGGGGTCACGAACGTAGGTGTAATCAATTGATTGGCTCTCAAGTTCGTTTTTGATATCGGGACTAATCTCTTCGATAAGCTGTTCTGCCTGCTCTCGTGATTGCTCGGACCCGCGCTCGTGTTGTACATACAGCCGCAGTTGTTTTTCGATCTCGGTATCGTCGAGCCGTTCATCGAGAAGCTTGAGTCCAGAGACAGCAAGCTGTCTACACGTCTCATCCGCATCGTCAAGGTGGTCAATCAGGTGGTCGGTGACAGTCGGTTCGCGCTTTTCATCTGTCACTCGTGCAAGTAACCAGAGTGTGTTCCGACGGATATGTGGCCGGTCAGTCTGGTCAAGAACATCAAGCAACGGCGGGACGACCTCGACGGAATCCGCCCGTTCAAGCTGGTCAGCGATGGTGGCTCGCATCTCCTTTCCAGCATCGGTCGGCGCATCGGCAAAGAGTTCGATGAGCGCAACAGCCGCGGTGCGTTTGACCGCCGGTGAGTGGTCTTGCAGCGCATGGACGAGGACGATAAGCGGTTTCAGGTTAGTGAATCGACCAAGCGCTTCGACGGCAATCTGTCGCAGCCCTTCATCGTCCGCACGAGCAACGGGAACTAACGCCTCAAGCGCCCGTTCGTCATCCATGTTTGCCAGCGCGTACGCCGCTTCGCGCTGGACCATCGTCCGTCGGTCTGTGAGGCGCTTTCGTAAGGGGTCAATCGCCCGTGGGTCGCCAATCTGACCGACCGAGCGAACCGCCCGCATCCGCACGCGAGCATCTGGGTCCGAAAAGAGACCAATCAAATCGGGGACAACGGTGACATCACCAAGGTCCCCGAGCGCCGTCGCGGCGACGAGTCGAAATTCTGCGCGGTCGCTTTCGAGCCACGAGGCAAGTGTTTCCGCAATAACCCAGTCAGGGGCATCGCTGAGGTCATGCTCCGAGAGTCTGTCGATGAGCCGTTCGAGACTCTCTTGGCCGTGGCGATAGAGGGCATCGATTGCCATTGCTCTGACCTCCTCGTGGTCGTCGTTGATAGCCGTGTCAATGAGTTCACGCCGTAGTTCCTCCACCTGGTCCTGTTGTGGCAACGATGAGAAATCACCGAGTAACTCGGCCGCCCGTGCCCGAATCGCAGGGCTGTCGCTCCGTTTCAGATACGCGACGAGTTCGGTGACATCCGAATCCCGCGCGAGTTCGTACAGAAACGTCGAATCTCCCGAGTATCGGTCAATCATCCGCTCTCGTATCCTCAATTATGGTCTGGTGAAATAAAGCTATGCAGGGAGTTCGCCACGTGACCGCCGCGTCACTGATTCGGGCAGGTTTCTCACACTCCGGAGGGTTCAACTAGGATGACGACTTAGGATGTGTATGGAGTGTCACTACTGCGATGCGGGTGCGGATGTCGTTGTCGAGAAAGACAGCGTCAAAGTTGGCGTCTGTGAAGACCACTTCCGGTCACAGATGGAGGCACTCGCTGACTCCGAGTGGATTGAAGAACTCGAAGACGAACTCGACGTCGACCGCGCCTGAGCGTCGCTCCCCAGCTGTATCGCCCTGAATAATTACTCGTCCCCCGACCCAACGGACAAGGCCCTCAATCGTCCGATGGGGTTGGGACCTGATTTGATGCTACTGAAACCTGCTCACGAACGTAGGCTGTGAAGTTCTCGAAGACCGTCTTCGCCTCACAGGCCGCCGCATAGTTTTCCTCTGTAATCCCGTCGAGCACCTGATTCAGGCGCTCGTCGCTCAGTTGCTCTTTGCCACTGGCGATATCCGCTGCCGTTCGCATGTCATACTCAGGATGGAACTGGACTGCGAATACGTCATCTTTGCGGAAGGCATGAACTCCGTAATCGTTTTGGGCCAGCAGTTCAGCCCCTGGTGGGAGCCGAGCAACACGGTCTGAGTGAGTCGTAAAGGCTGTGAACTCCGAGTCGATACCGGACAGCAACGGCGAGTGTGTGCGCTGTGTTATCTGGCGATAGCCAATCTCGTATTCACCCATATCCTCGACCTGTCCGCCGAGCACATCCGCAAGCAGTTGGTGGCCGAAACAGACGCCAAGGAACGGAATCCCGCGTTCGATAGCGTCACCGACCCATTCTTTGAGTCCGCCTATCCATGGACGGTCCCAGTAGACGGACGCTCGGGAACCAGTGACGATACAGGCATCAAAGTTGTAGGTCTCGGGAAACGTTCCATCTGCGACGTGATACTCCACAAGGTCGGCATCGACCTCTCGCCGAAAGTTCCGACGCGTATGCGTGTCGGTTTCGGCGGCGTTGAGCAGCGCGATACGAAGTCGTGTCATTATCGTGGACAAGCCCCTCCAGCGGGATAAGTCGCTCAGTGCGGGCCGTTTCTGCCGGCGTCTCGGAGGGCTAGTACAGCCGGAGACCGTTGTCTCTTCACACCGCTTCGAACCGCTTTTGCGTTCCCCGAACCCAGTCTCTGCCATGAGCGAGTCGCCGGTTCTCGATAACCATCTGCATCTGGACCCAGTCAATGGCGACGGTGCCGACTGGGCTGAAGAGTTCGCGAATGCGGGCGGGACGCATCTACTGGTGTTGAATAAACCATCCTGGAGTCTCGTTGATTCCGTTGACGGCGTCGAGGCATTTCGGGAGACGTTCGAGTTGACCTGTGAGGTGACAGAAAAAGCCTCAGAGCGACTCCCCGGTCGGGCCTGGCCGGTGTTGGGCGTTCATCCAGCACTTATTTCCAAGCTGAACGGGCAGGGATACACTCCCGAGGAGGCTGGGGAGTTGATGAAAGAGGGGTTGACCGTCGCCGCGGAGTTTGTTGCTGATGGCCCGGCGCTGGCGATTAAATCCGGTCGGCCACACTACGACGTGCCGGAGGCTATCTGGGACGTCTCGAACGACGTCATGTGTCACGCTTTCGAACTCGCAGCAGAAACCGGCTGTGCCGTCCAGTTACACACTGAGGGTGGCGACGATTTCGAAGAGGTCGCCTCGTGGGCCGAAGAGCGTGGTTTGGCCCGCGAACAGGTGGTCAAACATTTCTCTGACGGCCCTGTTCAGGGACCGATTCCAAGCATTGTCGCCTTCGAGGAGAACCTAGAGCGCATCGTCGAAACCGGCAATCCCTTCCTGATGGAGACGGATTTCCTTGATGACCCGGAGCGCCCGGGTGCCGTTCTCGGGCCGAAAACAGTTCCCAAACGCGTCGAGTGGATGCGCGAACAGGGGTATGACGAAGCAATCACTCGTGCGCATGTGGAAACACCGGCACGAGTCTATGGAATTGATACGGTCGAGACGCTTGAGCGGTAGAGAGAAACAGCCCATCAATAGAATCGGCTGGCAATCCCAAGCCCAATCCCGAGACCCATAAAAAACAGCAGATACGTCCCTAGCGAGAAGAAATCAGTGAGTCCGATAAATTCCGAAAGCCCGACAAGTATGACTATCGGTAACAACAGGCCAGCAATTAGCGTGACTGGATTTCGCTTTTCCTCGCTCATCCGTTACCGGAACATCGAGATACCGAATCATAATGGCGCCGGTTTCCGATGGAAGCCGACTGGAAATGCCTTCACCAGAAGTAACCTGACACCGAAAGTTAGGTAGCTGGAGATACTCCATGCGACCATGGTTTCACGCATTCTCGTGCCGATGGATGATTCCGAATACGCGAAGCAGGCGCTCGAATATGCGCTCGAAAACTATCCAGATGCGAAAATTACCGTATTGCACGTCGTTGGAGTTCCATCAATGATGATGGGAGAGCAGACATCTCTCAGTCTCGAAGGTGATATCAACGAAGCCGCGAGCGAACGTGCTGAGCCGGTATTTGAGCGTGCACGTGACGTTGCCGACGAACATGGTCGAGAGCTTAGCACGATTGTCGGGATTGGTCACCCTTCCCGGACGATTATCGACAAAGCTGCAGACTATGATACGGTCGTCGTTGGGGCCCACGGCAAAAGCTGGCGTCGCGCAACACGCCAATTTCTTGTTGGGAACGTCGCCGAGACAGTGTCGAAACGGGCACCGGTTCCCGTAGTAATTGTCCGTTGAGTGCTATCGTTTCGTATCAGTCCCAGTAGTCCGGTTCGTTGTCGTCTTTCCATTTCACTGAACAGCCACGGGATGGTTTGAACTCCTCGGGAAGCTCCTCACCAGCGAGCATCGCGTCGATGTGGACTTTCATCTCGCGCGCTTCGGGTTCGCTGTCGGGGTCCTGTGCGTCATTGAGTCGGCCGTGATAGGCAAGGATGAACTCGTTACCGTCGCGTTCGAACAGGAACGGGTCGGGGGTACACATCGCCCCGTAGGCCGCAGCGACTTCCTGACTCTCATCGCGGAGATATGCATCCCACTGAATCGTCCCATCCGCAACCCGTTCTCGCATCGTCTCGAAATCGTCTTCGGGATACTCCTCGGCGTCGTTCGGGTTAATCCCGATGACGGCAACCTCCTCATATTCCTCAGTGAGTCGGTTCATTTCGTCAAATTTCGCCTTCGCATAGGGGCAGTGATTGCAGGTGAACACAACGAGGAGACCTTCGTACCCGTCGAAATCCGACAGCGTATACGTTTCGCCATCGGTTCCTGGTAGTTCGAAGGCTGGGGCTGTATCTCCCTGTTCAAGTACGTCGTTCGAGTCAAGCGCAACCATACAACCGGGTTCGTGCTCCCTGTTTGTTACTCCACCGGCTGTGAGTTCACTCGACAGCTTTCAGCAAGGAAATGACCTCCTCGCGGAGCGTCTCGCTGGACGTCGCAAGGATTCCGTCTGGGTCTTCGATTCCCGTCCGCTCGGCCACGGAGACAGCGGGATAGCCGGTCGTCACAATCATTGCCTCTTTGCCGTCGGTCCAGATAGCGATAAGACAATCAAGCGGCAGCGTCTCCTCGACCCCCTCAAACGGGTCGACCGCTCGGAACCGTTTGAGTCGTGCCCGCTTCCCGTTGTCGACGCGAAGCCGTGTGCTATCCTGTCGGTCGATATCTACCAGTCCGTTCCCTTCGAGTCGGTCAATGAACTTATCGGTCGCCGCGCTTCGTATCTGCGCGCCGACCATCGCCGCGCTGACTCCAAGCGGCAGTTGCGGGCGAAAGCCGATTCTCGTCGCCGCAAAAAAACGAATCCGATGGCTGAGTTCGCCATCAGTTGCTTCCTCAAGAGCGGTCCGCATCCGCATATCATCGTATTCGAGCGTGGTTCCACGGACCTGCATGGCAGGGAGCTGTGCCATCGTCTCCACTGACTCCTCGACGAGTTCCCAACCATTGGCCCTCAACTGCTCGTCCGGAACGACCGGTGGGTCAGGCTCATCCGACACGGTTCAGTGGTCGTCTTCCCGCCATTTGTGGTCGCACTCGGTACAGACGAAAAACCGAGTTTCACTCTCGTCGGCCGCCCGAATCTGTTGCATATACCAGTACGCACGGTCGTTGTCACACTCCGGACACTGCGCCCGTGTTGTCGGTCGACCCTGGTCTTCGACATCGCTGACGTCGACAATCTCCGTCTCTTCCTGTCCTGCCGTGGTCACCATCCCGGCTTCTTTGTCCTTGTCACGGCCTTTCTCGTAGCCACAGCTCCCGCAGACCCAGACGCCATCTTCAGTTTTCATCATCGAGCCGCATTCATCACAGAATTCCATACCCTCGATTATACCGCGCCGGTGTGTTAAATGGCCCGTTTCACCCGATGTGAGAGTTGACGATTGAGCGGAACGCCCAGCTACTCAAACCGAAAGAACTGCCGGTCGTCTGCTGGCTTCTTCCGGGACGGATAGACGATGATAAAGTTCCCCGCAGTGAGCGTCGAAATCTGCTTGGGAAGCGTTTCGAGCTCCGGATGCCACCCAAAATCGTCACGCCTTGCACTCATTATCACGATGAGTTCAGTCTCGTCCCCACCCTCGCGAAGCATCTCCAGGAGTGCATCCCAGTCCGGGACGGCCACCATGTTGTCTGAAACGGTTGGTTCACTCAGTCGAGAGACCTGTTCGAGTTGCTCCTCGGTACTGTCCACGGCAAGGGCGCGAATCTGGGCTCCGGTCTGCTCGGCCAGCCGGTTGATGATGTGAAGGGCTTCGGAAAAGCCGTCATTCCCCGCAATTCCCGGCGGGAGGACGAGCGTTACCTCTTCAGTTGTATTGAGTGGCTGTCGGAGACGGCTAACGAGCGTGAGCTGTGCCGTACGGTTGAGGACTTGGTCGATGATATGCCCATGCATGTGCTGTTTGCGGGCTGA
>LKNH01000092.1 GCA_001564135.1 Halobacteriaceae archaeon Tc-Br11_E2g27
AGCTCGTGGCTCGTCCATTTCGAGTGGTGGTTGATGTGGGTCATTAGCTGGCGAGCGAGTTCGTTCGCGGAATCGCTGCCGTATTTGATGCCAAGCTGAATGTATAGCTGGGCAAGCCCCATGATACCCAGTCCAATCTTGCGCATCTCTCGGACTTTCTCTTCGATTTTCTCGACAGGGAAATCCGACATGGTGACGACGTTTTCGAGGAAGCGTGTGCCCATCTCGATGCGGCGGTCGAACTCCTCCCAGTCGATTGCTTCTTCGAGGAACGCCTCGACTGCTTCGGCTTCCGTGTCGTACTCGTCGGCGTGTTCGGCTGACCAGACACGCCAGTCGGGGGCGTCTTTGGCTGCTAATGTTGAGAGGTTGATGTGGCCAAGATTACAGGCCTCGTACTCTTCGAGCGGCTGCTCTCCGCAGTTGTGGACGACAAGACCGTTCGCAATGAACGAGTGAGTATCCGGCTCAGTCAGATCGTAGACTGTTTCGTGTCCGTCTTGTTCCACAGACTTAACGGTTGCTTCGAAGTTCTCACGGTATGGTCCCCGGTCGTACTCCGAAAGGCGCTGTTTGAGTGTTTCCGTTTTTGAGTCGAGAAGGAATCCAATCTCATCAGCAAACTGGATGAGGTTTTCTCTAACAATAACCAGTTCGTGTTGTGCTTTTGTTTCGTACTCCTTCGTTCCACCTTTGCCATCCGGGAGTTCCGTTGAGCCGGCCTCTTTCCGGTTCTCGTAAACTTTACTGGCAATTCCGAAATTAAGCAGCAACTGCTGGACTTCACCAAGAAGGTCTGCGTTAGAGCTCCACAGTCGGACAGAAACTCCTTTTTCGACATTCCCTTGAACACATCCGTCTGCAGTGAACAGTGCTTGAAGGAATCCCCGTGCCATCTCTTCGCTGCCACGCATCACTAGCTCAGGAACTTGGTATTTGTTTTCTGTAAGACCGAGTGTTTCGGCATACTCATAGAGGCGAGTGGAACGAATTCGCTGCTCAACTGCTTGGGCACCGCGGTAACTATCATCTCGGCTAATTGAGTTCACACCGATTTCATAGTCCCCGTTCCCGAGGGGCTCGCGAACAACCTCGTTGACATCGTTTGCGAGCATCTCTGAAATACTGGCATCTTCGTCATAGAAGTTCAAAACAGCGCGCTCTTCGCCGTGCTTGAGGTGACCATCACCGACAAGCCATCCTAACGTTCGTCCCTCTTCAGCGGATCCATGCTGACCGAACTTTCCTTTCCTATTTTGGATATGCACTGTGTCACCAGTGTCAAGCTCCTCTGCTTCAGCCCATCCATTGTTGGTCATCACGCGGTGGTCTGCGGTCAGACGGAGTTCATACCCCTCTTCGGTTGTCAGCTTGTAGACGTCCTTTTCGCCGGTTTTGTAGACACTACTGGCTTCTTTAACACGGTCTTCACTGAGCCTTCCATCAACAACAACATCTTGGGCAACTCCTTGTTCATACAGTTCCTCTGCTGGAACAAGACCATTTTCAGTACTAATCAGGGTATCACCAGTAACACACGGATTTGTCGCAAGAATCCGGTGGTCTGGATGCTCCTCGACGTCAAAGGAGTGTTCTTTGTTGACGCGTTCGAGATAGATGACTCCGGGTTCGCCGTTCTCGTGTGCACCCTGAATGATGCGTTCCCAGATTTCCTGTGCCGGGACCGAAAGTACCTCGCCAACCTCGACGTATTCGCCGAGGTCGAACATCTCGTACAGTTCCTTGGTTTCGGGTGTGGCGACGTGTGGCTCTTCAGTTCGTGGATTGGTGAAGGTGTACTCCTCGTCGTTTTTCACCGCTTCCATGAACCGGTCGGTGATGCCGACGGAGATGTTGAAATTTGAAAGGTGACCTTCGACGGCGTTCCGGAGGTGTTCGGGGACGCGACCTTCGTCGTCAATGAGTTCCCGGGCCTCTTCGAGTGCCTCCGCAAATGAGTTATGTGTAAAGTCGTCAGGGTCGTTCAGACGGAGCGTGTTCGCCAGCGAGACATCCTTGTTTTTGGCGTGGATGAACTGGATAACATCCGGATGGGAGACGCGCATGACACCCATCTGTGCGCCGCGGCGGGTGCCACCCTGTGCGATAGTCTCACACATCTGGTCGTAGGTGCGCATGAACGTGATCGGGCCGGAGGCAATGCCACCGGTCGAGCCAACGGCGTCACCGTAGGGCCGTAATCGCCAGAAGGCATACCCCATTCCGCCGCCACTCTGAAAAACCTGTGCGGCTTCTTTGGCGGTTTGATGGATATCGTCGATATCGTCATCGGGCGAATCAACGAAACACGCAGAGAGTTGCTGGAGTTCGTCTCCGGCGTTCATCAACGTCGGACTGTTTGGCATGAACGAGAGCCGCTCCATACTCTCTTGGAACTCCGCAGCGACGGACTCAACGTGCTCTTGAATCTCCGTGGGGAGTTCTGGAATGATTGTCTCGTAAGAGAATTTGTTGACGTTATATTCCGAGAGCGTCGTTTCCGCGTCATCCCCGACACCCACACCTTTTCCGAAGACTTCCTCGGCGAGTTCGTCACGCCGTGGGTGGTCGGGCTTGAGCTGGTCTGGCGTAACGGTAATCTCGGTGTCCTGTTTACGCGCCTCAAAGACTGCTTCGGCGAGGGCGATATTATTGGCCACGCGTTCGAACAGTTCCTCCTGTGACTCGGCAACGTCGCCGTTGCTATCTTTGCGGAGGTAACGGGCCGGGAGGATGTTGTGATATGCGTTGGCTGTCAGGCGCTCCTCAAGCGTGTCCCCATCGGTGCGTTTGATCGGAAGGGTGAGTTCGCCCGCATCGAGGTTGCTGCTCATACGCGCTCACCTCGGCGGTCGGTCTGTCGGTCGATTCGGTTGTTCTGTGGCGTCCCCATTCCTATCATCTGTGACGGAAGTTCTGTTGGTGACCGGACTAAATAATGCTTTGGTCTCCGGTTTTTTTCGCTTTGCGCACCTGTTTGATTCTGTATGTATTCGCGGTATAGACGCATCGCTGGTGGGGTGGGTTTGGCGATTAGTACTCATGGGATACACCATCTTAAACATGAGCAGACCAGAGTGAAAGTGAAACCTCCAGTCGAAAAGTACCAGACAGGGGGTCTGTCCCCAGTGGAAATTAAGGGGGGTCATATTACCGAATATATGGCCCGAAATCAGCGCCCAGAGTCCACCCACAGTTGGTTCGCAATCCACCCAATATATACCGCGGAAGGGACAAGAACAACCAGATGGTCCGTGATTCCCTCGCGGACGACGACACCCCTGACGTGCAGTCCGTGCTAAAAGCATTACAGGACCCGGACTGTCAGGAGATAATCCGCGTCCTTTCAGAGCCCATGACCGCCGAGCAGATATCGAATGCAGCGGAGATTCCGATGTCGACCACCTACCGGAAATTGGAGTGGTTGACCGAGGCGTCGCTGCTCGAAGAGGGACTTGAAATCAGAACCAGCGGACAGCACGCAAAGCGGTATGTGACGGCATTCGACGACGTGTCGATACAGCTCAATGAAGACAGGGAACTTATCGTTGAGATCTCTCACGAGTCACAGACCGCCGACGAACGACTCGCAGAACTCTGGTCCGAGGTGAAAAAAGAACTATGACGTTTAGCGACATGACCGCAACCTGGCTCATTATTAGTTTCAAAACGATAACACTGGTACTTGGCAGCCTAATCACTTATCTCGCCTATAAGGCTTACCGCCGGACAGGTAATACCTCGCTGGGATTGCTCTCGCTTGGCTTCGGAATTATCACGCTTGGCACGCTACTCGCCGGGATTGCCGACCAACTCCTGCGGGCGGATTTCCTCATCGGCCTCGTTATCGAAAGTGCACTCCTCGCTGCTGGCTTTTTAGTTATCACCTATTCGCTGTACCGGTCGGCAGGATGACTGTCTCTTTGCCTGACCAGTTAGTACAGCGAGAAATAGCCCAGGTTGGCTGCACTCAGTAATCCGGCAGTGACCAGCAACAAGATTGCAGACAGTCCCGCAATCTGGAAGAACAGACGGGCGTTATGTGCGGGCTCCCGTAGTTTCCCCTCATCCGTCCCACTCCGGATTTTGCTTGCTCCAATCTCGATAGTCGCAATGAGCACAAGCCAGAGCGTCAACATTGCAAGGACAAGATGTCCACTGGAACTCCCGGTCAGCGATGCGCCGGTGTACTGCTGAGCAGCCATGTGGCTTCCAGTGACGAACAGAACGAGCGCACTCGCCCGTGAGAGCGTCGTGAGTTTACCAGTCGTCGAAACGAATGTTTCCCGTGTGAGCGTCCCCTGACGGGCCAGCGGAAGAACTGCCCAGACAAACAGGACAACACCACCAGTCCACAGTCCGGCGAATATCGTATGCAACATCCAGAACGTCGCATTGAGTAGGTCCATACTCACCGCTCAGGAAGCCATCCACTTAGTGAATTCGACATACAGCAAACCTCACAACGACAAACAAAATCGGGTTATTCGCCGAGATAGTCCAGCACGCCCTCGGTCGTTCCCGGAACAGGTTCCGGTTCCCGCCCCGCCTCATAGGCTGCATCCGGATCCTTCAGCAGATGTCCAGTCGTGAGACAGACAACCTGTTCGTCGGCAGCAACGACGCCCTCTTTCCGGAGTTTGCGGAGTCCAGCAATCGAGGCGGCTGAGGCTGGCTCAACGCCAACGCCCTCTTCTGCAAGGCTGCGCTGTGCGTCCGTAATTTCGTCATCTTCGACAGCAACAGCGGTTCCGCCGGTCTTTCGAATGCCAGGAAGAGCTTTCGGCGCATTAACCGGATTTCCAATTCTGATTGCCGTTGCCTTCGTCTCGACAGCATCCCAGCGGCGCGTCTCTTCGAGATCTTCCTCGATTGCTTCGACCATCGGTGCAGAGCCTGCTGCTTGCACGCCAGTGAGTGCTGGGATGTCGTCCTCAGTTATCGCGCCGCTGGCTTCGAGTTCGCGGAAACATTTGTACAGGGCGGCGGTGTTTCCGGCGTTTCCAACCGGCAGCACGATGCGGTCCGGATAGTCACCTTCCTCATCGCGGAACTGCTCCATGATTTCCAGTCCAATCGTCTTCTGGCCTTCCAGACGGAACGGGTTCAGGGAGTTGAGCAGATAGACGACTTCGCGGTGTGCGAGGTCCTGAACGATATCCAGACAGGTATCGAAGTTGCCGTCGACCTCAAGGATTCGTGCACCGTGAAGGCTGGCCTGTGCAATCTTGCCTGCGGCGACCTTTCCCTGTGGAAGTAACACGAGCGTCTCCATGCCACCCCGGCCACCGTAAGCGGCGAGTGCGGCACTCGTGTTCCCAGTAGAGGCACAGGCCAGTTTCCCGACGCCGAGTTCCTTCGCGGTTCGGACGCCGACTGTCATTCCGCGGTCTTTGAAACTCCCCGTCGGGTTCATACCCTCGTGTTTGACCCGCAGTCGGGACACGCCGATTTCTTCCTCAAGCCGAGGTACGTCGTGAAGTTGTGTATCGCCCTCAGGAAGCGAAACACCTTCCTCGAACGGCAGCGCCGCGTTGTATCGCCACACACCGCGACCCGAAAAGTCGTCCCACGTCGGGAGGTCAGCGTATCTGACTTCGAGCAATCCATCACACGCGTCACAGGTGTAATGGACTTCGTCGAACGGAGCGAGGGTTTCGCCACACTCGATACACTGAAGCCAGATGCCGTCGTCGGCGCAGTCTGGCTCGTCCTGTGTGAGTTCAAGGTTCGTCATCAGTGTGCCACCTCCTCAAGCGGCGCGATAGCAATCGTCACCTCGGTCCCTTCGACGGACCACGTTTCCTCGTATCCATCTTTGACCGGAGCGAACGACTCTGCCCGGACTTCGCGGGCAATCAGATCTTCGTGCTCACGTGCCAACTCGGCAATCCGGTCGTCGGCGATATCGAACGAGACCTGAATCTCGGCCTCGATATCCAGTTCGAGTTCTTTTCGCATCTCCTGAATCCGCCGGATGACCTCACGAGCGTAGCCTTCGCTTTCGAGGTCATCTGTGAGCGTCGTATCGACGTAGACAACGCCAGTTCCATCAAGCGCCTCAAACTCCGTTCCCGAGACGTCATCAGGCGTCTCGGTGACGAAACTCACCATCTCTTCGGTGAGTGTGACATCGAGACCAGTTTCTTCCTCGACGGTCGCTTCCAGTGCGTCGAGTGTGGGTTCGGTGATGCGAGCCTCGTTCAGTACACCGACAATCTGTCCCGCATCACTGCCGAACTCCGGTCCGAGGACGCTCATATCGGCCTGTGCGGAGTAGCGGAGTTCTCCCCAACCCTCGCCTGGGCCGATAATCTCCAGCTCACGAGCGTTGAGTCGCTCGGTGATGAGGTCACGCTGGGAATCGACTGCCGCAACGAGTTTCTCGCTGTCGACATCGACAGTGACTGTCGAGACGGGCCAGCGGAGCTTTCGTTCTGCCTGCTGGCGGGCGTTCGACCCTGCTTCCTCGACAGCCCGAACAACGGTGATTTCGTCTTCAAGTTGGGCGTCGTGGAAGGATTCCGGTGGCTCCGGCCAGTCGGCCATATGGACCGTCGGATGGCCGGCATCTCCAGTCAGCGCACCGTAAAGTTCCTCGCTGGCGAGCGGGGCAAACGGGCCAAGCATCGTAACGACATCCGAGAGCACCCGGTACAGCGTTGCGTAGGCGGCACGTTTGGATGGGGAATCCGCTTCGTCCCACATCCGCTCGCGAACCACCTGCACGTAAAATCGGGAGACATCATCGACGATGAAATCGACCAGCGTTTCGACAGCGCGGTCGTTTTCAAACTCGTCCATCGCCTCGGTGACTTCGGTTGTCGTTGTCGCAAGCCGCGAGAGGACCCACTCGTCGACGAGTTCGAGGTCATCTTCGACATCCGTAATCGAGACGCTTGCTGGGTCGAAACCGTCGGCCTCCATATACGGCAGCGGGAAGCGCACGACGTTCCAGAGGATGTTGAGTCGCCGCTGCATCGTCTGCGTTTTCTCCCACGAGAACTGCATATCCTCGCCCTGCGGGTTGACCGAGAGCAAGAACAACCGCATCGGGTCAACGCCATGCTGGTCGATGACCTCGCCCGGGTCGATGCGGATACCGCGTGATTTCGACATCGCACGTCCGTCAGGCATCAGCGCGTGGCCGTACATCAGGACGTTCTTGTACGGCGTCTCGTTGACGGTGACCGTCCCAAGACCAAGCTGTGACCAGAACCAGCCACGGGTCTGGTCGTGTGCCTCAATGATGAGGTCGGCAGGCCAGAGGTCGTCGTACTCGTCTGTTTCACTCGGATAGTTAACTGAGCCCCATGAGGCGGCAGCGGAGTCGAACCAGACGTCGAAAACGTCAGGGACGCGCTCGTAGACGACCCCATCCTCGGTGATAGTGAGTTCGTCGACGGTCCCCTTGTGCAGGTCGACCTCACTTGGGTCGATATCCTGGTCAACCCGCTCGGCGAGTTCCTCGCGGGAGCCGATGACGACGGCATCGTCCATCTCTCCGCTCCACTCGATATCCTCGCCATCACTTGTCTCGCTCGGCAACCAGATTGGGATTGGCGTCCCCCAGTAGCGCTGGCGGGAGACGTTCCAGTCGGGTGCCTCTTCGACGAAATCCCGGAACCGGTTGTCGCGTGCCCACTGTGGATACCACTCGCTGTCTTCGATGTTCGCGAGCAGGTCGTCTTTGACATCGGTGACCGTGATGAACCACTGGTCGGTCACAATCTGGATGATGCCAGTGTCACACCGCCAGCAGTGACCGTAGCTGTGGTAGGTCTCGCTGGCGTGCAGCATCAAATCCTTTGACTGCAGGTCGGCGATAATCTCGTCGTTGGCATCTTTGACGAACTGGCCAGCATAGGAACCGGCGCGCTCGTCGTAGACGCCATCGCTCCCGACGGGACAGAAGATATCGAGGCCGAGTTCCTGTCCGCGCTCGAAGTCCTCTTCACCGTGGCCGGGGGCGGAGTGAACCAGACCCGTGCGGTCGGCCTCGACGTAGTCCGCGGTGTAAACCTCACACGCTCCCGCAAAGTCCGGGGCACCCGGAACTTCGTCGGCGAGTGGGTGGTCGTAGCTCCAGCCGACCATCTCCTCGCCGGGACACTCGCCCACGATTTCGTATTCCTCGTACTCGCCGACATCGGCGATTTCCTCGACACACTCAGCGGCAACCCAGAGCACTTCCTCGTCGCCTGCTGCTGTCGTGACTTTCACTGCTTCGTAGGTGAGGTCCTCCGCAACGGCGACGAAGGTGTTTGCCGGGATGGTCCACGGCGTCGTCGTCCAGATGACGAGATATTCGTCTGCTGGGTCTTCCCCTAACTCGTCACCAACATCGCTTCGCTCGGATAGCGGGAACTTGACGTAAATCGAGGGGTCGTGGACATCCTCGAACTCCACTTCGTTTTTCGCAATCGCCGTTTCACAGCGTGGACACTGCGTAATTGAACGCTGGCCCTGCGTGACGAGGTCGCGGTCGTGTGCCTGGTCGAATCCCCACCAGACCGATTCCATATATTCGGGATTGACCGTCTTGTAGGGGTCGTCCCAGTCCATCCAGACGCCCATGTCGATGAAATCCTCAGTCAACTGTTCGAGGCTGTTTTCCGCAAATTCACGGCAGTCCTCGACGAAGTTGTCGACGCCGTATTTCTCGATATCCTTCTTGTTCTCGAAGCCGCGTTCCTCCTCAACTTTCGTCTCGATGGGGAGGCCGTGCATATCGTAGCCGGGTCGGTCGGCCACGTCATAGCCCTGCATCCGCTTGTAGCGGATATAGCAGTCTTTGAGGCTCTTGTTCCACGCGTGGCCCATGTGTGCGGAGCCGGAGGTATACGGTGGCCCGTCAAGGAAATAATAGGGCTCGGCATCAGCGCGGTGTTCGACGGTCTGTTCGTAGGCGTCGACCGCATCCCAGTACTCGAAGACACGGTCTTCGACCGCATCGGGGTCGTACTGGTCGCTCACGTCACCGAAGCGGTCACGACCAGCGGTCTCGTCATCGCTCATATACAATCTGTCTGTCCCCGGCATTATAGGGGAATCGGTGTCGTCGCTATCCGAACGCAAAAAACCGAGAGTACTAAAAGAACCTAGACAGTAAAACTGCGCTGTGAGTACACAGGACGAGGAAACGCCGTTCGATGCATACCGTGAGCGGGTCGACCGGCCACTGACGCGGCTGTTCGTCACCTACGGCCGGGACCGACTCGGCTGGTTTTCGCTCGGGATGGTGGCGAATTTCATCGCACGAATCGCGA